>NZ_JBTEKS010000030.1:0-22528 GCF_054333355.1 Methylomagnum sp.
GGAACCTGGAAGAAAATCGAGTCCCTCGCGCAAGAAAGCCCGTTCATTAAAGGCATTAAGCTATCGCGTAACCGGGGCCATCAAAACGCTTTGCTGGCTGGCCTATTGACGGCGAAAGGAGAAGCTTTAATCAGTATCGACGCCGATTTGCAGGATGACTTGGGAGCCATCGAACCCATGCTGAATGCCTATGCCGGGGGGCACGAAATAGTTTATGGCGTCCGAAAAACCCGCTTCGTCGATACTTTTTTCAAGCGGGTCACGGCACAGACTTACTACAAGCTATTGCGCTGGATGGGTGTGGATGTGGTTTTCGATCACGCCGACTACAGATTATTAAGCCGTCGGGCCATTGAGGCGCTGCAAGAATTCAGCGAGGTTAATCTGTTTCTGAGGGGAATTATTCCCCAACTAGGGTTCTCTTCCAGTATTGTGTATTACGAACGGGCGGAACGATTCGCCGGAGAATCGAAATATCCCTTGATGAAAATGCTGTCCTTTGCCTGGCAGGGAGTGACTTCGTTTTCGGCGGTTCCCTTGCGCTTAATTACTGGCCTGGGAATGACCATATCACTCGGCAGCTTTATGGTGACATTATGGGGCTTGTGGATACGATTATTCACCACGGAAGCGCTGCCCGGCTGGGCCTCCACTGTTTTGCCTATTTATTTTTTGGGCGGAATTCAATTACTGTGTTTAGGCGTAATCGGCGAATATTTGGCGAAGATTTATTTGGAAACCAAGCGACGCCCACGCTTTATTATCGACAAAATAATTTAAATCCACAGCTACTTTAGTGATTATCCTGCCACGCTTTTCGAGCGCCTTGCCGCTCGGTATTATCGGCCCGAGCTTGTTAGCCATAACGGCGGGGCTGTTCATTGGAGTGTTCATAGCCATAAAGCTCAGCCTGACATTCGGGATGGCGCATCCCGCAGCCTTGGGCTGGACGGCGGGATTGCTTGCCGCCGTGGCGTTTGGCCTAGTCCTCGCGTTGCTGGCCCCCGCTGGCCGGGCTGTCACCATGGCGACGTGCGCGACCCTAACGCTGGCTCTCGCGCTTGCCGTCGTCCGCCAGGGATCGCCCATGGGGTTTGTGGCGCATCAGGCCGCGACTGTGGGCGGGCATCCCGCGCCCTCCGTAGTAAAGGCGGCACCGTTGACGGCTTGGGGCGAGAATCGGCAGGGATTTCAAATGCATCCCCGTTATGAGGGCGCGGTCACGCTGGATGCCATCCGCCTCCCGGTGTCCGCTGACGCGAGTTCGGCGACTTTGGCCGTGACCCAGCCGGAATGGGCGTTGTTCCGCGCCGACGGGTCTGCGACCGGCGGCGATGGCGTCGAGGTCGTCGCCGTCGGCGTGGCTGGGGAAACGCGCACGGAGTTGGGCAGGTTACATCTTCGCCCGGCGGCTTCCGCCAAACGGCATTGGATCGACTGGACCCTCAAACTACCGGATGGAACCTCCGCGCTGGAGATCAGCGTGACCCCCGGTCCCGGTGCCAGCACGACCTATCATGATTCCACTTTCGTGGGGGTCTCCTTCGCCTCGCCATGGACCTGGCTGGCGGAACGCGGACAACGCCTGCTCCGCATTCTGAGCTTGATGCTGCCCTTGTTTGCCGGCTGGTATCTTTTAATCCCCACTTTGAAACGATTGCGGGTTGACCACCTACTCTCCCCCGAAGCCATTCGAATCGTAATATCCTTGGGTAGCCTGATCCTAGCGGTCAATATGTTCGTAGCTTATTGGACCACCCACAGCCGTTATATTTACATCTGGGACAATTTCGGATACTGGGGATTGGTCCGGGATTTAGCCGGTACGCTCAGAGTACAAGGCTTGTCTGCGACATTGCTCAAAGTGACAACCAGCCTGAAGGATGAGTACAACCTAATCCCCGCGCTACCTCCCGCCATTTTCGGGGCGCGGCTACCGGACATTGACAGACGCGCCTATATCACTCTGCTCGCCAATCTTTACTTCGTTCCGGCCTGCCTAGCTGTGTATTGGCTGGTTCATATCATGCTGGCACAGGCTGGAGAAACGCGTCCCGCCCAGAAATCAGCCGCAATTTTTCCCTTGGTATTGTGCGCCATTGGCTTGTATCCCGTATTTTTCCGGGTCGTGCTATGGGGGCAGCCGGATATGGGAGGCGTGGTCTTGGTCGTCATGGCAATACTGCTCTTCAACACCGCATTAAAGAACATCGCTGACAAGACCACTGAGCCAGCATCGCCCGGCACTGTCGCTAAGCTGTTTTCCCAAGGCGTCTTACTGGCCTTCACCCTCTTACTATTGGTGATGTTCCGCCGCTGGTATCTGTTCATGGCGGCGTCCCTATCCTTCATAGTTTTCTTTCAATTTTTGGCAATCCTCGTCCGAGGGGAATCAGGGGCGCGTGCCACGGCGCTTCAAAAAGGGATCGCTCTATTCTCAGGCGGCTTGATATTTCTGTGCGCCAGCGTGCCCGCCTATCTGATTGAACGGATCAAGGTGATGGTAAGCAATAGCTACGCCTCGGCTTATGCCGCCTATGCACGAGATTGGTCTGGGGAATTCAATTTCTTAACGGACTTCCTTGGCATAGCGCCACTCAGCCTTGGCTTGCTGCTGTCAACCTACGGCCTGATTGCCTCCGGCAACCGAAGTTTACGATGGCTGACACTTGGGTCGGCTCCCATCGCCTTGGCGTTGTTTTGGAGTGTGCAACGGGGCATGGGCCTGCATCACCTGAACTTAATTTTCGTCGGCCTAACAGCGGGAGTTGTCCAGGGGGTATGGGCATTACAGCGCCGCTCGGTTTGGCCGGTAGTGGATAGCTTTTCAGTGGCCGGGACACTCTTAGTGCTAACGATTTGGACATGCGGAAACCAATACTCTCGTCCAACCGGCCTGCCATATACCAATTTGCTTCCGCCAGTAAGAAACGATATCGAAGAGTTAATCCGCCTCGGAAAATTTATCGCCCAAGAAACGAGTGATGGAAAGCGCCGTTTCTGCGTGGTGGGGTCCAACTACACCATTACCCAGGATATAGCTACTAATTTATGGCAAATTCAAAACACGCCTGATTTCGCAAACTTAGGGCGGGGATTGGTCGCTCTTTCTCAGGTGGACAGCCGCGATGGTCCGCCAGAAACCATAACTCAATGTGATTTGGTATTGGTCGGGGAGCCGGTGATAGTTTATCTTGGCACGGATGCACAACGCAGCGTTTCGTTATTAGCGGAGGACTTATTGAAGGGCGAAGGCATTGGCTCGGCCTACCGTGGCCGTTCAGAGATTTTTCAGCTTCAGGACGGCATCACCGTCAAAGTATTTGACCGCGTCCGTAATATCGCGTCGGCGGAATGGGAGCAATTCCTGTGGCGATTCAACGCGCCGCGCTAGCCCGTTAAAATCAAACCGGCGCGAGAAACACTATCAGCTGATACGGGTCTATCAAATTATAGTCGTATCCCACTATCTTCCAATCGATATATTGACTCTTTATATAGTCAAAGCCAATCGAAGTATCCCCATAGGTTATTTCACCATTGACCGCCTCTCGCTCGTGGGGCATAAAAGCGAATCCATGCTGCTCATGCGCGGCTTTGAGTGAGTCTTGGTCATAGCCAACCAGAAAATCCCGATGATAATCCCAATATTCCACCGGCCTTATAGTTATCACCGCCAGACCGTTCGGCTTAATTATTTGCCGCAACGCGGATAACACTTTGCGGCTGGTATTTTCTGACAAATGCGTGAACACGGAAAAAGCAATGATTAGGTCAATGCTGCCAGCCGCGATTGGCAGGGTTTCCGGGACATAATCCACTAGATTGAAGTTTCCCGGCAAACCACATTCAGCGCAGACGCGAAGGGATTCATCCCAAGGATCGACCGCATGAATGTTATCGCTATTCGTAAAATAATAAAGCAGCCTCGTCAGCCTCCCCCAGCCGCAGCCATAATCCGCTATTTTTGCTTGATACAGGTCATCAGGATTCTTTCCAGCATACAAACGCCAGCCACGCTCAACTTCACGGATGAAGGCCGTGCTTTGACGCAACAGGTCATAGCCGCTCGCGCCAGTCCAAGAAACTTGGACCGCATCCGGGGCCATGCGAGGCAGGCAGGCTTGCAAATGGGGAAACTCGGCGGGCGGACACATTAATAATTCGCCGAATTCGTCCAGAGACAAGCCCCGGCGAAGCTCCTCGAATATAGCTTTATTCGCTTGACCGGATTGAGCCATTTCATCCGCGAGTTTCAGAATGGGAATCGTGTGCTTAAACATGGTCTTTTATCCTGTTGGTGCTAGGTTTCTTGGAGGCTTTTTTTCTTTTCGCCACCACGACATCAAGCTCGGAAAGCCGCTCGGTTTGCGAATGGAATAATGCTAAAAATTTTTGAATTTCGGGGTGTTCCCAAGGCGTGGGGTAGTCGGGCGACTCTAACTGAAATTGCCGGTATAGAGACTCGGCATACTGACTAGCCTGTATACGGATATTCTCTGGAGCTTTGGATTCCTCCGCCACCAGTCGCTGCATCGAAATGATTTCGGCCAATTGCCGGGCATTGAAAGAACTCAGGGTTAGCCCGCCTTGATGTCGCCGATGGAAATTCAGAGGTTGCCTACAATACGCGATTTTCCCGGCTTTAAGTAGCTGCGAATAGACAAACCAATCACCAGCCACCTTGTATTCTCCCACCCGGTCGATATGCTCTCGAAGCACCCTCGCCAGATGCTCCCGCTTGAATATGACCGCGCTCACATTGGGTATCGTATTCTTGACGGCCAAGGCTTCCCGAAGCTCTTGCATCCCCTCCAAAACATAATCTTGGCTCCATTTGGTCGGGCTTATATCATTGGTGTAATCAAGATAATTACCGCACAGGATGGTGCCCGCCTCGTCCACTTGACTGGATTGGGTATAGCTCAATACCGCATCCGGCTTATCGAACGCGGTAATGATCTCTTCAATAAAATTGGGCGCACTAAAATCATCCGCCTCCGCAATCCAGACGAAGTCGCCTTCGGCCATTGCTACGCCCTTCAACCACTGTTTGAAGGCAGAGCCGGTATTCTCATTACCGAACATTTTTTTAATGGGTATATGGCGATTATTCCGGGCGAATTTTTCAATCACCTCGGCGCTAGTGTCGGTGGAGGCGTCGTCCAAAATAATCAGCTCGTAAATCGGATAGCTCTGCTGAATGATGCTCTCCAATCGCTGATTCAAGTAACCGGCATAGTTATAATTGGGGACGACGACAGAAACCTTGCGTAATGATTGACCAGCATATTCCAAGAGATCATACGCATAGCGATGGAATGAAAAGTCAGCATCAACCCGCTTTTGACCATATTCGCCAAGGGTTTTTGCTAAAATCGGATCATTTATTAATTGCCGCAGTTTCTCCGCATAAGCCTGCGCGTCAAAAGCCGGGGCTAATAAGCCGCAGCCCTCTTGCAAGAGATCGACAAATCCGCCCGCCCCCTCAAAGGCCACCACGGGAATGGCGACATCCAGTGATTCCAGTATGACGGAAGGAAAAGGGTCTTCCCGCGAGGTCAGGGCATAAACATCTGCCCCGGCATAGTAAAGATCAGTATCGGCCTGCAACCCTGGGAAAAAGAACCGTTTCTTGAAGGAATTGTTCGCCACCGCCGATTTAATATCCCCTTCCATCGTGGCATCCCAATGGCCGATCCATACCATGGCGGCTTGTGGACACCGCTGCAATAAGATTGTTCCGGCTTCGATGAACAGGTCTATACCTTTTCGACGGTCGGCATAGCCAACGCCTAATATTATCTTGGCATCGGACTCGATACCTAAGCGCCGCCGCAATTCCACCCTGGCACTGGCTATTTCCTCCGCAGACCGACAACTATTCCGTTTATATAAGCCCTGTGGCCTCAATCGCCGCTGCGCTGGCGAAACCTCTGCGAATTCCCGGAATCCCTGCTCTACCCAGCGATTGGGAAATACCACTTTATCCGCGAATTCGGCGATTGCTTGGGCGTGTGGCTGTAATCCCAAGGCATTTATAACGCCCGGCATTTCGTGGATTAACGCCGTGGAATGAATTCCCGCTTCGCGCAAGGTTTCAATGAATTCGCCGCACAGCGTGGTATTGCAGATGGCGGCCCGGAAATTCCGGGTACGGAGTTCCCGCGCCAGCGCCCTCGCCTCCTCGCTTTTGGTGGCATGAGTGGACAGGTCATAAACTTCGGCTTGGTCCTCGAATTCCGGTATAAGTGGCCCAGAGCCCAGGAAGATCACTGCAACCCGATACCCAAATTCCCGCGCCAGCGCACGGGTGAGATGCAGCGCGAGAAACTGTGCGCCATGCGGATGGGCGTCGTGGGAGACCAGTATGATTTGGCGTGCCCGCGCTTGTTTAGTGGCCGCTTCAATCGCGTCACGTGTGGCCTGAAGATAGGCGTAGCCGAACCGCCGGTCAGGTTCTAAATGGGTGCCTTCGGCCCATTCGTTCCAAGCGTTTACGAATACCAGTCGTTCATCGGGATCCGAGATCCGTCCGACGGTATCGCCGATGGCATTGGACAGCCATTCCCGATACCCCGCAGGCGAAGTGTTCATAAACACCGTACCACGCCCCGACCGGCGGGCTTCATTATCCCAAGAGGGGCAAACGCCACGGAATAATTTATACCCCGGCACCCGATAATTCCGACTTCTTTCGACGAGGCTTTGCCAATCGTACAGCACGCCTTTGAATTCCGAGTTTAGTAATCGGACTTCTCCGGTATATAAATCGGGCGCGCTATTATTTGGGGGGAACTCGACTGCCGCGTCGAAACCCATCGATTCCGGCTCCTGCTTATCGAAGGATTGGGTATACGCCAGATAAATCTCGCCAATGCCTTCCACCCGGCACCACTCCCGCCAGCGGTCGGCGGTCTCTTTTGGCTCAGGCAATTGAGTCGGCCAGTAAACCATTAACAAAGGCCGCCCACCGACACGGATATAGCGGGGGTCTTTCAAATAAGGCGAGACATACCGGATAAAGGCGAGGTCGTCTTCCGGTGAGTGCTGCTGGGCAATGAGAATATCCCGGTCAGACCCATCCCAGCGCCGACTCCAATTTTCATTGGCCCAGCACAAGCAAAAGGGCAGGTCTAGCTCTGGGGTTTCAAGATATTGTCGGACAGGGGTTTCTAGCAGGGTTTTACCGGCAAACCAATAAAAGTAGAAACAAAACCCGTGAATCCCATACAACTTGGCCAATTCAACCTGACGGCGCTGGGTTTCGATTAGGCGCAAATCATAGAATCCGAGTTCGCCCGGTAAATGCGGTTGATAATGTCCCTCGAACTGGGGCAGGGCGCGGGTGACATTGGTCCATTCGGTGAAGCCCTTGCCCCACCACTGATCGTTTTCAGGGATGGGATGGAACTGGGGCAGATAGAACGCCAACACACGGGCTGGCGATTCCACCGGCGGCGCTTGCTCCAACAAGGGCGCATAATCCTCGTGCGGCGCGATGGCCGTCACCCGCACGGCGGAGGTGGGTTCGGGCGCGATTAGAATCGGTCCCAATATCGCTTCCGTCTCGCCGACAGGGGGGATCGGTTTGACCGCCGCCGCCCGTCGCTCCAAAAACATTTGCCAATCCCGATAGGCCACCGTGTGTCGGAATAATGGCGCGGCGTATCGGAACGCGAGGCTTTTAAACCCAGTCTTCACGAAGCCGGGCAACGGCATATAAACATATAAAAGCCGGGTGGCCTTTGAAACAACGATCCGAATCAAGACCACCGGATGCCCAATCCAGCGCCGCATGGAGCGCAAGGGAGCCGTCAAGCGCCAGGATTTTGAGGCGCGGATGCGGCGCAATGCCTGCCGAAACTCATCGCGCCGTTGCTGGAGAGCCTGAATTTCGGCGGTCATCTGTCCGATGTTAGCGCTCAGGTGCCCAATGTCGCCGGTCAAGCGCCCGATGTCGCCGGTCAAGCGCTCAATGTCGCGGTCCCGCTGCCCGATGGTTTCCCAGCGCAGGATCATTTCGCGGTCTAGCTCCGCTAGGGCTTCCCGCAGCCGGTCGGCTTCCGCCTGCTTGCGATACAGATTCACCTCGCCCTTGGCCACCACCCCCAGCAAGCGCTCGACCTCTTTGTCCCTAGCGCCAATGGTTTCCCATTGCCGCGCTATGTCCCGCTCGCATTCGATTAACTGGCTGGATAATTGGCCAAGCTCATGGCTTTTTAGTTGCAGCCCCGCGTCGCGCTCGGCAATGACGCCCAGCAGGCGGTTGTTTTCCCGATCCCGCTCGGCGAGTGTGGCCCAAACTTCCTGCAATTGGGCTTGGGCTTGCTCGTGGGCCTGTTGGGCGCTCTCAACCTGATGGGCTAATTGGGCGGCTTGGCCGCTCACCAGCACGCGGTTTCCCAGGGTGTAGAAATATTGCGCAAGTTTGGCGAAGCCGTCCTTGTCCAGATTGAACAAGGCTTGAAGGGCAGCGTCCGGCCCAGCCGCGCCCACCGCCAGCAGGCCGAGTCCGTGGCTGAACTTGAATTCCAGCGCCGGATAGCGCTCGGCCAGATCCCTAAACAGGCGCCACACCCCGAAATGTCGCTCCCGGACATTGGTGTCGTGAAACAACACCATGCCCCGTTCGCTCATTTTGGGGAGCCAGGTTTCGAAATCGTGCTTGACCGCTTCATAGGTATGCAGGCCATCAATATGCAACAGGTCGATGCTGGCGTCTGGAAAATACGCCAAAGCTTCGTCAAAGGTGGCTTGTAATAACTGAGAGAAACGGCGGTAGCGCGGATCGTGATGGGCGCGCAGTTCGTCTAAAACGACCTGTTCGTAGTAACCCGCGTGTTCTTCGCCACGCCAGGTATCCACGGCATAGCATGAAGTATCCAACCCGAGCCGGTCCACGGCTTGGCAAAACGCGCAGTAGGAATCGCCTTTATGGGTGCCGAGTTCGACGAACACCCGCGGCTTGTGCAGGGCCATCAGGGTGAAGGCGAGGGGTATCAAGCCCTGCCAGGAGACGATTTCCGTTAAATGGTCGGGGATTTCCCAGGCTACGGGATAATCGAGGGGATTGAATTTTATAGCCATATATAAATAACTTAACGGGTAAAGCGACATTCTGCTCCCTTGCCCCACGGGAGACCTGTCCTGAGCGGGGTCGAAGGGGGGTTGGGGTGAGGGCGATCAAATGAAGCTTTCCCTCCGCCGCCATCTATATTCACAACCGCAAAGCCCATTGAAGCATATTGCGCCTGAGCGTGAGCCTTATAGAATCCATAACTCCGTGGATAGGCTTTCTGGCAATTAACAGGGAATCTTTCCATAAGTCGCTTTCATCCAAAGAATAACCTTGGGCTTCCCATTGCGTTGATACTTCCAAAATTTCAAGTCTGGCGAAGCGGGCCATGGCGGAGAACCCGTCAGGGTAAAAGCGCCAACAATCCACAGGATAACGATGCTCATATCCCCCTGCCGGCGCGATGATGCAACACATGCCTCCCGGCTTGAGTATCCGCGCCATCTCCAGCATGGTCAGCCAAAAATATTCTATGTGTTCAAAGGCTTGGCCTGAAACCAATACATCCACCGAATGGGTGGGTATTTCGGTCCATGAATAAATATTTTTTAGAATAATATCCACGTTTTTCCCTGGAGCCATATCCATGCCGGAATAGCGCCAGCTTGGGCTATCGAAGATGGGCTTATAGCTGCCGTTAATATCCTGTGCTCCCAAATCCAATATGGTTAGGTTCGTGGCTTCCTGCCCCGCCAAATATTTTTCACGGAATCCCCGCACCTTATCGTAAGAACTTTGGTGCATTGAGTTATCCTTTTATACTCATCAGCCAATACCCATCATGCTATGGCAAAACTGCCCCGAACTCCAAAGATAAATCTATGGAATCCATGGGGATACCAATCAGGCCGCAATGAACCGTGCTGCTATTTATCCTAAAAATCAAGGCGTCATGTATCCAGTGATGCTGGACATGATCCAGTTGGGTGCCTTCGGCAATCGCGGCGCAGATACTGTAATCACCTGTGGGCAACAGCGGCATACCAAACTCAAAGCGGGCCGTGAATACTTCCCCCGCATTAAAGTGCAGCGGCTTCATCATATAAGATTTAAAGGTATTTTCCCCGAATAGTATCTGGCCGAGCCGGTCCTTTACGAAGAAACCAATAATGGGGGAAGCAATTTCTTTATGCGCTTGGCATTGCACAGCGATGATCACCGTCTCGCCCGCCTCCGCCAAGCGATTCAGCGGCTCCCCTTTGGCATCGAGTAACTGAACTTTGGAAATCGCAGCGCCACCCGCTCCGAATGAAGCCTCGTCGGGACCGAAGACAAACTGCTCAATATCCAAAAGGGGGGACGGTTTGGGAGGTTTTGCCGAGAGGGTCTCCCGCTCTTTAGTCGGGGCTTCCTTGGCGCCTTGGGGATTTTGCAATTCGTAAATTGATTGATGATAGGCTTCGCAAACTTCTTTGGCCCCGCCTATCATTCTGGCCTGTCCCCGATCCAGCCACACGGCCCGCTGACAGAGGTTAATCACGGCGGGGGTATCGTGGCTGACAAATAGCACGGTGCCTTCCTTCTTGAACTGGCGCAAAAACCTCATGCATTTTTGCGTGAAGAAGGCGTCCCCAACGGCCAAGGCTTCGTCGATGATAAGTATGTCCGCATCGACATGGGCGATTACCGCAAAAGCCAGCCGCACGAACATACCGCTGGAATAGGTCTTTACTGGCTGGTCGATAAACTCGCCAATATCGGCAAAGGCGACGATATCATTGTAGCGGGCGTCTATTTGCTCCTTGCTCAGCCCTAGAATCGAGGCATTCATATAAACGTTTTCGCGTCCGGTGAATTCCGGGTTGAAACCTGCCCCCAATTCCAACAGGGCAGCGACGCGGCCATTAACTTCGATATCGCCCCGAGTGGGCGCGACCGTCCCACAAATTAATTGCAACAGCGTAGACTTGCCGGACCCGTTGCGGCCAATGACGCCAACCGTTTCTCCTTTGGCGACAGTCAAGACAATGTCCCTTAAAGCCCAGAATTCCCTGAAATATTGGGCCGTTACCCGAAGCGGGCGGGGAATAATTTTATTCGCTTTCGACGCAATCGCTTGTTTTAGGCGATTATGAGGCCTGTCATAAATTCGATAGCACTTGGATAAGTGGCTAATATGGATGGCAGTTTCGTCATTCATTGACTTTATGCCTGTCAGCGGCAAATAAGAAAAATCCTGTTTCTATATATCACGCAAATTAGGCATTCCTAACCGGCTTTTTCCAAGCTAAGCCAACTCAACCGGCCCTGCGGATATTGTTTCTGATTAGTGGAAATAAGAAAGGGGGGGCTGTTGTCAGCCCCCCCTTTGGGGTTGGCGTCCCTTTAGCCGGGAACCGCTAAGGGCAAACGCTTGTTACGGTAGAGAGAGTACAGTGCCGTTCGGGTTCGCCAGCAGGTTGTCAGAAGCGACGTTAGCGGTCGGGGTCAGGATGACCAGAGCCGCGCGGTCGTTGGCGCCGTTAAGAGCGGAACCCGTAGCGGTGTTGATTTGCGCCGTGGTGTACAGCTTGCCAGTGTTAGCCGGAATGGTGTCCAACAGGCCAGAGGTCACAGCGCCAGTGTCATTCTGCACTACTACGCGAACCGGAGCCGCAACGGAGTCACGGTTGACAACACGCAGGTAGCTAGCGAAGCCATCACCAGAACCAACCACGTAGTTCAACTGGTTCACACCGCCGTTATAGGCAATGGTACCCAGGTTGTTGGTTGCGGTAGTGGTGAAGGTATCCTGCTGAGCGCTTGCAGCCACGCCAGACAGGGTTTCCTGCAAAATGGTGGTGCCGGTCACGCCCAAGCAAACCTGACGGACGGTTCCGCTTGGGGTAATCCCTGTAAAAGTGACAGTGCTGCTGGTGACAGTGCCCGTGGTAGCACCAGCCGGGGCGGTGGTCGCGCAAGCGCCAGCCGGAGCCAGATAGGCGGAGGTAACGCCTGTGAAGTTGCCAGTCAGGGTGGCGGAAGCTGTGGCAGAGGTGAAAGCGAACGCGGCGGTATTGGCAGCGTTGCGGAAGATGCCATTGTTGACCACCAGCGTACCGACGCTTCCGGAAGTAGCAATAGTATTGCCACCGGCCAGCCAGCGAGTCGCATTGGACGGCGCGGGGACGTTAATAGTGAGGAAGTTCGGCGTGGGAGTAATAATCAACTGCCGACCGCTCTGGGCAAGGCTAGCCGTGGTCGGGCTGGCATCGTTGTTGGCAGCGGTCGCGAAGCCGGAAGCCTGCGCCGAGAACAAGAAGCCCGTAGCACCAGTGACGCTAGCCAGGGTGGTGGCGCCCGTGATCTGGAATGCGCCCAGCGCAATGGTACCGCCAGCCGCACCAGTCAATCTCGTGTAGTTGATAGTGATGAAGTTGGATCCTGCACCGCCACCACCAACAACCGGAGGATTGGCAACATTAACACCATCGCCAGATACCGTCGGGGTGCTAACGAAAGTGACGCCCGAGGGCAGCGTGATAGTCAACAGACCAGACTCAGCAGCACCGGCTGCGGTGGTGTAGGTGACACCCGCCGGGATAGTGACAGAACCCGTGGAGGGAATGCCTTCAATCGCGTAGGTCGCCACAGAACCGAAAGAAGCGGTGCCAGCAATGGCACCCATCGAAGCCAACCCCAAGGTCGCAACGATTGCAGATTTCAGAATGAGATTACTTGTTTTCATCTTTAATTACCTATGTTGGCAGTTATCGCAAACGGATCAAACTGAACGTTAGTCTTTCGAAAGACAAGTTTAGTATAACAAACGACAGTGTGTGGTCAAATTTCCACAACAACCCCTGAGCCAAGCCCCCAAGCGCCCGGATTTTCAGGAGGTTCGCCGCTTATTACATGTTGCCTATTTGCAACAAGCTGAGGCGCTTGCGGGCTTGATTGCGAGAGAAAAACCGGAGAAGCTTTAAAGTCGCCCTCCCTTTGCCAGCGCGCTTCCCGATGGTGAGGCAACTGGCTCTGCTTGATTCACCCGCTCCTGTTTTTCGATCTCGGGATCGACCGGGAAATCGGTCGAATTTCGCGAAAATGCCGTTGCAATTTCTTGATGGACTGTTTGAGTCCCCATGCCCGAGTGTCGACGCACGTAAATTACCACAACTCCTTCCCAGTTTGCACCACATTTCCAGCAATAACAAAAATCCTTATGTTACTGTTTCACATGGTTTGAAATTATTGCTTCAATTTATCGGGAGATTTGCCCACATTTCGGCATTTCTTGCTAGCGGCAAAAAAGTATTTCTATCAAACTATTGCTGCGTCGCGGGAATAGCGGGCCGCGTGTACGAAGTCCAAGGCCCTAACTGCTTGCGGAATGCCTCCGTAATGGACTGGGCATCATGATCATCCAGTACGGTATAAGGTGTAATCAAAATGATCAACTCTTGTCGATCATTGCTTTCCTTATCGGTTTTAAATAACTGTCCCAATATCGGCAAATCCTTAAGTAACGGCACGCCGGAATTGCCCGAACTTTCCTTATTGGAAATCAACCCTCCTAGCATGACGGTGGAGCCGTCCTTCAAGGCCAAACGGGTTTCCACTTTCTTGGTATTGATAGTGGGCGATGTGGTCACGCCCGTATTGGTAGTGGTGGCATCGCTGACCTCTTGGGCCACCTCCAACTCGATCCGATCACCGGAATAAATCACCGGCTTAACTTTTAGAATCACGCCGACATCCTTGTACTGCACGGATGTCAGCAAATTAGAGCTGCTCGGGAAAATCGACGACGAGGCCGCCGAACCAAGCTGGCTGGTGACAATCGGCACTTGCTGCCCGACCTGGATCATCGCGGTCTCGCCACTACGAGCCAACAGGCGCGGGCTGGACAAAATCTGGGCGCGGTTCTGGCTCGCCAACGCCGTGATCATATTAATCGCCTTAGTCGCGCCCGGCTTCAAATACTGAACAGTCAAGCCCGCGCCCCCCGTCAACGCGGTCAAGGCACCGGACGTCAACATGTCCGAATTAAGTTCCACACCCAACTCCATGGCGTCCTTAAGGTCCACCTCCGCCACGGTGACTTCAATCAAAGCCGCTTTGGCGGGCTTATCGAGGTCTTGAAGCAAGCTGAAAACTTGCGAATACTCTTCATTGGTGCCCTTGAAAATCAAGGTGTTGGTGGAAGGATTCACGACAATCTTCCTGCCCGTCGCGGTCGCGCTGGCCTGGGATGACGCCAAGGACTGTGTTCCCGCAACAGCGGCGGGCGCACCCTGGGATGGCGGTGCGGCGGACGGCGCAGCGACAGCTCCCGCCCCCCCGGAAGACGCGGCTTGGGGCATATTCAACATTTCCCGCAGAGTATCCGCTAGGCGTTGGGCATCCGTGTTTTGTGCCTGATAGGTGAAAAAACCCGGCTCGCTACGATACGCCGAGGGATGGTCCAATTCCCGCGCCCATTCCAGCGCGTGATTGAGTATCGAAGGATCGGCAGCGAAAACAATCACGGCGTTGATGGCCGGAATGGGGATGAACGTCACGGGATAACTGATTTGGGTCGTCGTACCAGCGCTATAACCCTCGGTGGTCATCACCTCGCTCAGCTTGATCGCCAGCAACTCAGCATTGATATATACTGGGTTAATGCGCGCACTCTGACGCCCCTTCATGCCCGGCTGATCCAACACGCGAACGGCCTCGATACCCGCCACCACATCGTCGGCCTGACCACTCAGCATGACAGCGTTTCGGGTCAAATCCTCCTGGATGGTCAGCTTGGTCCCGAACATACTGCGCAACCAACCGGCTACATCGGCATTACGGACGGTCTGCAATTCAACCAACTGAAAAATGGGCCGCAAAGGCAGTGGCACATCGGGCAGGGCGCGACCGCGCCGAATCTCCGGGGCATAGCCCTGTAGATTGCCATCCGGGATGATGCGATAGGTGCCGCCGCCCAATTCCAAAACAGCAATGCCATAGCTTTTCAGCAACAGCCGAACGGTCTGCTCGACCTGACTGGCCGTTTGTGGCCCGGCCCGCAGCGTGACGAGATCGGTTCGGCTGGCGACTGCGGGGTCCACCGTGAAGTTGCGTTTCAAAATCGTGCCGTACACCAATTCGATCAAGGTGGGCAACCTCTCCTGATCGAAGGTCAGCGTGATGTTAGCGGGTTCCTTTTTCGCCGAGGCTTGAATCCGACCCACCTCCCTCGGCGCGACGGGCGCGACCGGAGGGGTGGGAGTCGGCTCCACCGTCAAGGTCGGCCTTGGGCTTTCCATGTCGACAGGGCCAGGAGCCATGGGCACGTTATCCGGCCTCCTGGGCTTAAGCGGCGAGGGCAAGTACGTGGGCGGGCGGGGCGTGCAGGCGGGCAGCAGCAAAGCAAGAACCATCGCATAACGAATGACGGAATAGGCTAATTTCATTTTCGATAAACTTCCAGGACGCGCTCGGCACCTTGACTCAGGAGATATAAACGGTCCTCATCAATCCGCACAATTTTGCCGCCATCGGGCGTGAGATCGCCCACCCGGTAGGGCTTTGAAGGCTGACCGCCAACGCCGATCAGGGCAAACGCATCGCTGCCTTCTATAACCACGCCCATGAAGCTCCATTCAGAATTCGTGGCGGCGGCCTCCCCATTGACCAAGCCGCCCGAATCCTCTCCCCAGAGACTATGCCGAGCCAACGCCGTACTCCATTTAGGGGAATCGCGCCGTTGAATTTGCGGAATACTCCAAGATTCGCCGACCACGGCACCGGATTCGAAAGGAATGGGTTCGGGTGCCAACACCCACGCCAAGGCGGATGTGACAAAAATCAGGAGGGTAGGGAATAATTGCTTGGTGGTCAGAATCACGCCGTTTCTTGAATCTCAACACTATCGAGGTCTTCCTTTTCCTCCGCTTTAGTGAATCATTAACATGATTGCTCTTATTTGGGTATTTTCTGAGCAATTCCAGTCCTCAGAAAACTGCCCTTACAATAATTAGCCATAACGATAAGCAAATCGCTCTTTTAACCGCAGGATTGGCTGTTCAAACAACCGCCAAGAAAGCGCCGCTATACCTATAGTGATCGGCAAATCCACCAGCCAAGCTCTCCATGCCACTGGATCATTAAGCCCAAGAAAACCATGCACAGCCACGCCAATCGGTCCCTGCAATACCGGAATATGATAGACATATAAACCATAGCTGATTCTGCCCAGATAAACCAACGGTGCCAAGGCCAGCAGCTTAGCGCCATTGGCTATTAGCGTTGGGTAGTCCTTTATATTGAGTGATGGCAAAAAGGCTCATTTAAGGGGATAGCCGTCGAAAGCCCAGACCTTACCGGGGAATTGTTATCAAAGCACCGACTGATTCCCCGTCACCGGCCTTTCTGAAACGGCGCTATCAGGATAGCCTCGACCCGCGGCAAGGGTTCCAAGCGCACGTCCAACTGCTCGATGACCACCTGCCTATCATAGCCCGCTAGTTGAGACATCCATTGATGGAAGCTGTGTGGCGCAAAATCGAAAGCCAGTTTGGCCTTGACTTTCCAAAGCGTGTCCGCCCCATCGCTTTTCCCGCCACCCCCGTCCTGTACTAGCGTGACATCTGGCCGACCGACCACCGCGACTCTCAAACTTTGCGCCAACCAGTCCTGAAACGCGGCTTGAGCCAAGCCCTGCGTATCGCTCCGCCACAGGCGCCCCTCCAGTTCGGCCAGCGCGATTTGCGCCTGCCTAGCCCGTTCCGGCCATTCGGTTTGGGTGGCATAAAGACGGGCGCGGTTGATTTGCCCGGCCAATTGCCCTTGCCGCTTGATGTCCTCCGCCAGTTGATCGCGTAGGCTCAAAACGCCATTCAGCCACAGCACGGCGACGATCAGCGCCAAGCCCAGCCGCAGGCGGATGGATGCCTTGAGTTCGGCCAATAATTGATTAAACACGATCCACCGGGGCCGCGCTTTTCAGTGGCAGCACATCCATTTCAAGGATGATGGATTTGGAGTTCTTGCCGGGGGTGGAGCGCACATTGTCAAAAAAGCCGGAAGACTGGAGCATGTGGACCATTTCACTGGACTGGATATCGGCGGCGGTCGCGAGAGTGAATTTCAACTTGCCGTCCCGGTAATGCCATTCAATCAATTGATCGCCATTCCGAAGCAGCTTTTCCGCCACCCAGGCCATCAGTTCCAATGGGTGGGGACGGGGGTCGAGGGTCCACAGCCGTTGCACACTGACCAGCGCTTGCAGAGCTTGACCCCGCGCCGTAGCCAGCGGACCCGCCTCCCGCTGTAGCCTTGAATATTCGGCCTGAAGCCGCTCCTCGGCCTCACGGTATTGATAAAGCTGCGCAGCATACCAGCACGTCGGGGGAGCCAGCAATAAAACGAGAATGAAATAAACGAGCCGCTCGTCACGCCAATTTTCGCCAATGGACCCGAAAGAACCGGCCTGTTTCGCCCACGGTTTGTCCAGGAAATCCAAGCGTTGCGGCTCGGGAACGGCGAACGATTGCCCCTCCGGCGGCAATCCCGCGTCCCGCTGAAACAGCCGCCAAGCCTCCTGGGACGGCTGCTCTCTCCACCAGCGGCTATGCAGCAGTTCCCCGTCGGACCATATCTGCCCCTCGACCCCTTGTAGACAGGCTAAAATCCTCGCGCCCTCCGCATAGTGGGGCCGCAACACGGTTTCCGGGATGACCCGCACCCGAGCGGGCTTGAGGCCTTGCTCGGATGTGGCTTGTTCCACCAGATCGGCGTTCCAGCCGAACACGGTGACGGAGCCATTATTCCAGCTGGTGTAGTAAGCACTTTGCTGAAAGGGCGACCATTGCCGCAACAGCAAATCCAAGGCGGCGGCGCGGTTGGCGCGGGGAATGTGGGTCAGGTCGAAGCGCTTCAACCGATAGCGGGGACGCGCCAACACCCATTCAAGCCGCCCCCAGCCGGGGGCGGGGACTTCCACACTGTCAGAATGGTAGTAGCGACGTACCGGAATGCGCAGGAAGCGTGGACTTGTCAGGAAGGGGCGGTAACGAGGCGGAAGAGTCATCGGCGTAAGGTAGTTCGATCCTGGATTGATAGTCAAATCGCCACGGGGCGCGCTCGTTGTAAGGGGTAAGCGTGACCGAGTAGCGCACCGCCCAATTCTGACCGGGCAGGCTGTGGGCCAGGCGGATGACCTCGCTGGGAAAGGGGATGATCGACATGATGAGGTTCCCCCCCGGCACTCCGATGAGTGAGGCCAGATCATCCACCGACCGCAGCGGCCTGTTGCTTCGGGCGTCAATGAGGGTTTGCGCGAGGTCGTCGGTGACGCCCGGCAGGGTAGCGAGCACTTGCCAGGGCGCGGTATTGGGATTCAGGGCGACTGCGGTGCCAACCGTGGTCAAATCGGCCAAGCCGCCCACTTGCCAAAGCGCGGGGAAATCGCGCCAACCCAGCACCCTGGCGGCTTCAAAGGTGGTCAGCAGCTTATCGTTGCGGGGTAGCGACAAACCCAGCGTGGCATATTCCCGCGCCTCCGCGCCATTCAGGTGCTTGAAATCGTCCTCGTCGATGTAATCGCCCAGAGTGTCGATCAACCGCCCCCGCTGCTCGAACGGCACGCCGAATATTGCCAACAAACGGCGCAGACGGTCTTCCCCCGCGACATTCAGATTGAGCAGCCCCCTATCATCCTGCAAGCGCACCACGCTTCGCCCTTCGCCGCGATAGGGACGGTCATCCAGCCGAATCGCCTGCTCGGGCAAGCCGCCTAGGCCATACACCGACATCGGGGTCGTCCCCAGGCGGAACAGTATTTCTGAGCGGGTATCGTTGATGTCGATCAGGCCCTGCACGCGCTGCTGGCTGGCTTTCGCCAAGTCCACCGCACTCATTATCCGCAGGGCGAAAGTGCCCACCACAATCGCCATCGCCGCCAGCATCCACAGCACCAGCGGCAGAACGAAGCCGTTCTGGCGTCTGGTCATGGCTTATTACTCAAGATGTCCCGTACCCGCAGCCGAGACTGATCCGGTCCCATCGGCGCGGCCACCAATAACCATGGCCGCCCATCCCGCTCGCCATCCAGCCGCACCGCCACGGGCCGAGGCATGGGTTTGTTGCTCATAGGGGGGGGCCAACGATCATGCTCCACTTGATCGGCATCCAAAAACACAAACCGCCCCTTATCGCCGGGCCAGCCGAACAGCGCCGTCGCGGCTTCGCCCTCACCGTACATTAACTGTGTTTCGCCGGTTCGGGCATCGAAGCGGAGTTCCAACACGAACGGTGCCAACGCGCCCGGCATTCCTTTTAAGGGATTGGTCGTCAGCCCGGCAATGCGCCGCTCGCTGCCGGTGAATTTGTGTTTGCCGTCCGGGTAATCCGGCTGCACGCCCTCGATCACCTGCCGGAACCAGTCGGCGAACATGGCGTTCTGGCGCATATTGTCCAATTCCACGCCAAAGTGGTTTTGCAGGCGGAAAACCTGGCCGAGTCCCTGGAACAAAATCCCGGCGATGAGTCCGGTGAGGACGAGGACCACCAGCATTTCCAGCAGGGTGAAGCCCCGCTGCCGCCATTTAGCCCGTTGGCGTTTCCCTGACTCCATTTACCGGGACAGGCTCAACGCAAAGCCTCGTCCGGCGTCTCCGCGAACAAGACCTGCTCGGACCAACGCAGCAGGGTTTCGCCATCCGCCCGCCGAATTCGCCGACGCTGGCCTGTCGTAAGCGAGCCAAACTTGCGAGCCATCAAGCGCAGCAACACTTCCGCCTGCCCCTCTTGTCGGCCTTTTAACAACCCTTCTTCCCTACCTTTTTCCATGCCCTTTTCCATACCCGCGAACAAACCCTGTTGACGGCCTTGTTCAATGTAACGGTCGATGAAGGTGGTCATATCATCTTCTCCGGTAGCCTCGATCAAATCATAAATATCGTCTTCTTCCAGCACCTTGGTGGTCTGCACATAGTAGCGCAGCAGCACCTCCAACATCTCCAGGGCGGTATTCCGGTCCAAAATGTCCCGGACCAAGGGCAAAATATCAGCCAGGGCTTGCTTCGGGTCGGGGTCGAAAATGTGCTTGAGGCCCAGCAATACCAAGCGGCTCAGGACCGTGCCCCGGATGGCCTCCGGGTCCGGCAAGGTGAGATTGCACAATTCGTACTGGAACTCCGGCACGTAGGGCACCAAGGCTTCGTCCAGCCCACCAAACAGGGTCTGAAAATTGCCCGGCACCCGCCAAGCCGCTTGGCCGTGATACAGCACCAAAGGCACGATGGGCGGCAAGGGTTCGCCCGCCCGCTGCTTGCGGTGCAACTCCCAAATACGGACTTGATAACGCAGCAGTTGCAAGGCCACCCATTGATCCGGGTGGCTTTTATGCTCGATCAGCAAATAGATTTTGATGTCCCGCCCGCCGTAACGGACGCTGTAAAGCAGATCGGAAAAGTGGTGACGCAGGGCTTTTTCGATGAAGCTATCCTTGGCGATTTCGAGGCTATGCCAGTCGATGCGCTCGGCAACCGCGGGCGGCAGATAGCTCCGCAGGAATCCTTCCGCCACATCCCGGCGGGAAAAGGTCTCGCGGAAGAAACGGTCATGGGTGTCGTTGACGTTTTGGCTCATACGCAATAAAAAAACCGGCACGGCAAACTAAAACGGCAACCGCACTTCCCGCACCTTCTTATAGCCGACCTGCTTGAGGGCGAATTCGAACCAAGCGGCACCATCATCCCGCTCGACTTTGACGGCAGTTCGGTACAGCGCCAACTGATACAAGCCGATGCCTCGCGGGTAGCCGACGTTGTCCTGAATCGCCGTCGTGGCCTCGGCCTTCCACCGCGCCCTGTAGGTGCCCAGCGCCACCTCGCCCTCGGGTTTCAGCATGGGATTGACCGTGCTCATGAACTCAAGCACGTTCAGCTTGGCCTCGGCGATGGCGTTAGCGTCCCGGATGCGGCTCAGGGAAATCAGGCTGCTATTGAGCCAGCCGAACAAGGCCATCCCCGCCGAACCAATCAGGACCAAGGCGACGATGGCTTCCAGCAAAGTGAACCCGCGCTGTCTCCGGCGCATCAGTTCATGATCGGCAGAAGCCGGTCGCAACGCGGTCCTTCCAGCCGCCATGACTCTTGCCAGCCGTCGGGCCCGTGCAGAATCACCAGGCCGCCACCACAAATGCCGTTGAAGGCGTAAGTAATCGGCTTAGGCACTTCCAATCGCCAGGACTCCGGCAATTCCAACCTGAATTCGGCGGGGCCGGTGCCGCCCAGCGTGTGGGACTTGCCCTCCACCCAGGCCCGGTAGGGCAGTTCGACGATTTGCCCGGCCACCAAATCATGCTGACTTTTGCGCTCCATGGACTGCATCGTGCGCCGCACGCCCGGCGCGGCCAGCCCGGCCAGTAGCCCTGCAATCACCAGCACGGTCAGCATTTCAATCAGCGTGAAACCGCCCTGCCCGGCCACGTTATTGCGGGGGCAGCATCCCGACATCGGCGTCGAAGTTCTCGCCGCCGCGCTTGCCGTCGGCGCCCAGCGAATACAGCGCGAACGGCTGGCCGTTAGAACCCGGCACGCTGTACTGATATTGAGTGCCCCACGGGTCCAACGGCAGGGCTTCGTCGAGGTAAGGACCGCGCCAACGGCTCTTGGAGAAATCATCGGTGGGCGGCGTGGACAACAAGGCCAGCCCTTCTTCTTGCTTGGGATAGCGGCCTATGTCGAGATGCAGAGTTTCCAACGCGCCCTTGAGCATCTTGGCCTGAGTGGTGGCCGTCTGAACCTTGGCGGTGTCGGCCTTGCCGAAAATCTTTGGCCCCACCAAGCCGACCAACAGGCCGACGATGGTTAGAACCACCAGCATTTCAATCAAGGTGAAGCCCCGCATCGGCGCGTTTCGTAGGGTTTGTCGTTTCATGTGTATATATAAGGTGTGTTTTGGGATTAAATCGCGATGGTGCTAATGCTGGTAATCGCCATCATGATGGCAATCATGATGGTGCCCAGCACGCCCCCAATCAGCAGAATCGCCATGGGTTCCAGCAGAATCAGGAACCGCTTGAGCCGCTCCCGGCCCGCGTTCTCGTGCAGCATCGCCAGGGTTCGCAGCATCGGGGCCAGCTCGCCGGAGCGCTCGCCGACCCGGATCAAATTCAGGCCGGTGAGGCTCAGCACCCGCGTGGTCGCCAGCGCATCGCCCAGCTTCCGCCCGCCCCGCAAGTCCCGCAAGGCTTGTTGAAACTGGTGTTTCAGCGAATTGATCCGCACCCCGCCGTAGGCCAATTCCATGGCGCTGACGATGGGCACCCGATTTTCTAGCAGGGTGCCGAACATCGAGGCCCAGCGCCCGGTTTCGGTCTGGATCAGCCAGTCGCCGATGATGGGCAGCCGCACCAGCAATTCCATGAGCTTCTGGCGGTATTCTTCCTTGCTCAACAGCACCGCCAGCGCGAACAACGTGCCCACCGTGCCCAGCCCCAGCCAGAACAAATTCTCTTTGACGAACAGGCCGATTTTCAACACCCAG
>NZ_JBTEKS010000031.1:0-22336 GCF_054333355.1 Methylomagnum sp.
CTGGAGTCCGAACTTTAGTTTGGACGTTTTTCAACGGCTTAAGCCCATGTCCAAACTAAAGTTCGGACTCCAGACCGGCTTAACTTAAAGGCGGTGAGGCTGGGTTCAATGACATCTTCCGATTCCGCCTGGACCGCGCCGTTGAAAGCCCAAGCCCATGCGAAAAACCAAGCGGCGAGTGCTTGCTTTTTCATCTACCCGATGTCCGCCAACAAAGCGGCTATATGCAAAACCACTTATGCTAGTCGATTTAGCCGGGCTTTCGCGGCGGCAAAGGCCGACTCGGTTTTCAAAACCGAGTCGGCCTAAGGAACTGTCCGGGTGGGAGCGGCATTTGTGAAGGTGCCAGTCTGGACAGGGCTTTGCCTGTGGCGGATACTTTCGCCCCATTTCCACCCAACCCGGAGACTAATAACATGGGTTTCATGCAAAACAAGCGCGCCCTTATCGTGGGCGTCGCCAGCAATCGCTCCATCGCCTACGGCATCGCCGAGGCCATGGCGCGGGAAGGCGCGGAGATCGCCCTGACCTACCAAAACGACAAGCTCAAGGAGCGGGTTGAGAAACTGGCGGCGGAACTGGGCGCCAAGATCGTGCTGCCCTGCGACGTGGTCAGCGACGAGCAGATCGACACGATGTTCGCCGAACTGGGCAAGCACTGGGACGGACTGGATGTCATCGTTCATTCGGTCGCCTTCGCCCCCCGCGAAGCCCTGGAAGGCGACTACCTCAACGCCGTGACCCGCGACAACTTCCGCATCGCCCACGACGTAAGCTCCTACAGCTTCGCCGCGCTCGCCAAGGGTGGCCGCGCCCTGATGGCGGGCCGGGGCGGCTCGTTGCTCACCTTAAGCTATCTGGGTGCCGAGCGGGCCATCGTCAACTACAACGTCATGGGCGTCGCCAAGGCCAGCCTGGAGGCCAACGTCCGCTACATGGCCTGCGCCCTCGGCCCGGAAGGCATCCGCGTCAACGCCGTGTCCGCCGGTCCCATCCGCACCCTGGCCGCCTCCGGCATCGCCAACTTCCGCGAAATGCTGGCCAAGGGCAGCGAGGCCGCGCCGCTCCGCAAGAACGTCACCATTGAGGAAGTCGGCAACGCCGCCGCGTTCCTCTGCTCCGACCTCGCCTCCGGCATCACCGGCGAAATCCTGTACGTCGATGGCGGGTACAACATTGTCGGTCTGGCGGGCATCTAAACCGACCGGCTAGCGGACCCCGGCTCATCGAAACTTACGCGGGGTCCGCGCCTCTCGCCTCTTTTCAGCGCCGGGCTTGGGCAACTTCCCTTTCATGCGTCGATACCTCAGCACGAACGGGCAGCCGCTTCCGCCCCACCCCACCACATCCCAGCTTCCAAGGCACTCGCACCATGATCAGGCTCCTGTCGCTCGCCCGCGTGTTCGGGCTGATGCTGATGGTTTTCAGCGTGACCTATCTCCTGCCCATCGTGACCTCGCTCATTTTCGATGACGGCACGGCGACGCTGTTCCTGGTCGATATGCTGTTCACGCTCGGCTCAGGGCTGGTGCTATGGCTGGTCACGCGCACCTTCGTCCGCGAACTCAAGGCCAAGGACGGATTTCTGCTGGTGGTGCTGTCCTGGACGGGGATGGCGGCGTTCGCGACCTTTCCGCTGACGTCGTATCTGCCGGACCTGTCGTTCACCGACGCTTATTTCGAAACCATGTCCGGGCTGACCACCACCGGCGCGACGGTGCTGGCGGGGCTGGATCAATTGCCGCCCGCCATTAATCTCTGGCGGCACGCGCTCAACTGGTTCGGGGGGATGGGCATCATCGTCTTGGCCGTGGCGATTCTGCCGGTGCTGGGCGTGGGTGGGCGGCAGTTGTTCATGGCGGAAACCCCCGGCCCAATGAAAGAGAGCCAACTGACGCCGCGCATCACCGAGACGGCGAAGAATCTCTGGCTGGTGTATGGCGGCATTACCGCCGCCTGCATCGTGTCCTTGTACTGGGCGGGGATGAGTTGGTTCGACGCGGTGTGCCACGCCTTCGCCACCATGGGCCTGGGCGGCTTCTCCACCCACGACGCCAGCGTCGGCTATTTCAACTCGACGGCCATCGAGACCGTGCTGATCATCTTCATGCTCATCGCGGGGATGAACTTCGCCACGCATTTCCAGGTGCTGCGGACCAAAAGCCTGACGCCCTATCAGCACGACATCGAGGTCGCGCCTTATTTGATTCTGGTGCTGGGGAGTTGCGTGGGGATTGCGCTGTATCTGTGGCTGCAAGGCACGTACGAGGACTACTGGACGGCCTTGCGCCACGCCAGCTTCAACCTCGTGTCCATCGCCACGGACTGCGGCTTCGCCAGCGTCGACTTCAACCTGTGGCCGATTTTCGCGCCGCTGTGGATGATGTTCCTGAGCTGCGTGTCGGTCTGCACCGGCTCGACCGGCGGGGGCATCAAGATGATGCGGACGCTAATCCTGATAAAGCAGAGCGAATTGCAGATGTTCCTGCTGGCCCACCCCACCGCCGTCAACCCGCTCAAACTGGGCGGCATGGTCATTCCATCCAGCATCATCCTGTCGGTGCTGGGCTTCATCTTCGTTTATTTCATGAGCGTGGTGAGCCTGACGCTGATGCTGGTGGTCAGCGGCCTGGACTTCATCTCGGCCTTTTCCGCCATCATCGCCTGCATCAACAACGCAGGGCCGGGGCTGGGGCAAGTGGGACCGGCCACCAATTACGGGAGCCTTTCGGATTTTCAGGTGTGGATTTGCACCCTGGCGATGTTCCTGGGGCGCATTGAGGTGTTCACCGCGCTGATTTTATTCACGCCCGCGTATTGGCGGAAATAAATGTCCGGCTAATGGATGGGGGGTGGTGCCGCGCAACCCTTCATTTCCAGCTATCGTTGCGATGCTTCCGCAAGGCTCTCCCCCCATCCTTTGCTATTTCATGACCATCCTCCCATGAGCAAAACTCGCAGGGAAATAACGGGGACTTCGGTTTGTCGGCACATGGGCTTGTCCGGCCCTTCCAGCGTTATCAATTCCGCATTGGCGGCTTCGGTGGCGGCGAGGTGCAAGGCATCGAGTGGCGCCGCGTCGTACCGAGTTGCCAGCGCCAAGGCCCGCCGCACCAAAGCCGGGGTTATGGGGACATCCTCCGCCGCCTCGAAAATGATTTCCATGAAGGCGGTTTCCTTGGTTTTCCGGTGGAAGCCCGGCTTGGGCAGCACCCCCAAGCGCACGAAATCGCTTCGCGAAACTTCTTTCTGGATCGTCCAGCACGGCGCGTGCCCAGGCGCGGGTTTGCTCATCGCCATTCCAGGCCGCGATGAAAATATTGGCATCAAGGTAAGTGCGACGCTGGGTCATGGCGCTTCGCCGCGTCGCCGCTGGACTTCATCGAGGATGGCTTCCCACGGCAGCGGAGCGGGGACTTCGTCATGATCTTTGGCCTCGGCCCGCACGGCTTCCAAGCGTTGCCAGAGGGCGGTGCGGGGTGGCGCATTCAGTGGGGCGGGGGACATGATTTCGGCTTCGCCCTCATCAGGGTCGATGACCAGGGCGAAGCGATGTGGCCCCGGCTTGACCGTGGTGGGCAGTCGCAGCACCAAGTCGCGGGAGGTGCCGATTTCGCAGTCGAAGGTGAGCGTTTGCATGGGGGTTCCTCTGCGGATTGAGCCGGGGATTTTAGCCATAGCCTTTGCCGGAGCATTGTTGCTATCGACGAAAAAGCGGGGCGGGCGTTCCGGCGTAGGATGGGTGGAGGCGCATTCCGTGGGATGGCGTACCGATGGAAGTTTACCCGCGCCGGAACCCATCGTCCCAATTGGCGTGATGGGTTCCGACGCGGCAAAAATCATGGGAAATGCGCGGCCATCCCTGGTGCGCCTGCACCCATCCCTGGCGGGCCTATCCCTGTAGCCGCACCGCCAACACATCGCACCCGGCGTGGTGAATCACGCTGGACGCCGTGGACCCCAGCAGCCGCGCCAGGCCGTGGCGGCCATGGGAGCCAAGCACAATTAAATCCGCCTTCTGCTCCTCGGCAATACGGATGATTTCGGTCTTGGGGCTACCCATTTCGATCCAGCGCCGGTGGTCCGGCACGCCCAGCCGATCCGCCAGTTCGCCCAGGCGCTTCCGCCCCGAGTCGATCAATTGCTCGGTCAGCTCCGCGTCGAAGGGCGCAATGGGACCGAACGAGGAGTCCAGGGTGGGCAGGTATTCCACCACATGGATGACGCTCAATTCGGCTCCGTCACCCCGGGCCAATTCCTGCGCTTTCGCCACGGCGCGCTCGCTGTGTTCCGAGAAATCCACCGCCAACAAAATATGCCGGTAAGCCATGATCCACCTCCATTGATTAGTCCACGACCGGAAACAGGGTCATCATAAGACCATAGCCCATGGCCGTGTAAGCCAGCGCTAATCCTATGCCAGCGATGAAGGGCACGGACAGGGCATGGCGCAGGATGTGGCCGATGACGGCGATTTGCCACAGCATCAAGGCCATGAGCAGCAGGCCGATCACGCCCTTCATGTCCGGGTCGATCTGGCTCCAAATCAACAGGGGAGCCGCCGTGGCGCTGACGAAGGTGTCGCAACCGAACGCGGCGATGGCGGTTTGCAAAAACCGGGGGCCATTTCGGGACAGCGTCAACACGGTCCACAGGAAGCCAGCCAACAGCAAAGCCGCGATGGCTGATTGCAGCAAGGCCTCGCCCCAGCCAAGCTCGGGCAATGACAAGACCAGCCCCATGACCATGTTGGCAGCCACCGCCAACCACAACAACAGGGTGGAGTCCGGGGTGTCCTGCGGACCTTTGTTGAACAGGCAAATATCAAGAAACAAACGAATCAAGGGCATTCCGAACCTTCCCCGGCGTTTCAGTCATTGGCTAGCTCGGCGGCGGCGGCATCCAGCGCTTCGCTGGCTTCCAACCAGGTGGTTTCCGCCTCCTCCAAGGCTTTGTCTGCCGCCGCCTTGTCTAGCAATAATTTTTGTAACCGCGCCTTGGATTCGGCTTGGTACAGATCGGGGTCGGCCAGTTGTTGTTCCAAGCCCTGCCGGGCGGCGGTCCATTTGTCCACAGTCGCTTCGGCTTTTTGCAGGGTTTGTTGCAATGGCCGCAGCAAGCGCCGCCGGTCGGCGTCGGAGCGGCGTTGATCCTTGCGGGACACGGCGGCTTTGTTGCCGTTTTCGGCGGCTTCCTTGGCGTTGCGCCGGTCGGCCAGCCAGCGCCGGTAATCGTCCAAATCCCCCGCGAACGGCTCCACCGAGCCATCGGCCACCAGCCACAAATCATCGGCGACGGTGCGCAGCAAATAGCGGTCGTGGGAAACCAACACCATGGCGCCGGGATAATCCTGTAGCGCCAAGCTGAGGGCGTCGCGGGCGTTGAGGTCGAGGTGGTTGGTTGGCTCGTCGAGCAGCAGCAGGTTGGGCCGCTGGTATATCAACAGCGCCAACGCCAAGCGGGATTTCTCACCGCCCGAGAACGGCGCCACCGGGTCCAGCGCTTGGTCGCCCCGGAAACCAAAGCCGCCGAGAAAATTGCGCAACTCCTTTTCCGTCGCCTTCGGGTCCAGCCGTTGCAGATGGGTCAGGGCGCTATCCTCGGGCCGCAGTTGCTCAAGCTGGTGCTGAGCGAAATAGCCGATGCGCAAATCCTGCGCCGCCAGCCGCTCGCCCGATGCAGGCGACAACAGCCCGGCCAGCAATTTGACCAGGGTGGACTTGCCCGCGCCGTTCGGTCCCAACAGGCCGAGGCGGTCGCCCGGATTGAGGGTGAGCTTCGCGCCCGAGAAAATAGGCTCGGCGCCATAACCAGCGGCGGCACCGTCCAATTTCAGCAAGGGCGAAGGGGATTTGTCCGGCGGCAGAAAAGAAAACTCGAACGGCGAATCCACTTGGGCCTGGGCGATGAGGGTCATCCGGTCCAGCGCCTTGAGTCGGCTCTGTACTTGGCGGGCCTTGGTGGCCTGGGCACGGAAGCGGTCCACGAAGCCCTGGATGCGGGCCAGTTCCCGCTGTTGGCGCTCGAAGCTGGATTGCTGCTGGGCCAGGGCTTCCGCCCGCCGGGTCTCGAAGGCCGAATAATTGCCGGTGTAGAGCGTGGCGGTGCGGTTCTCGATGTGGAGAATATGGTCGGCGAGGTCGTCCAGGAAATCCCGGTCGTGAGAGATAAGCAGCAAGGTGCCCGTGTAACTGGCGAGCCACTCCTGGAGCCAGATGACGGCGTCGAGATCAAGGTGGTTGGTCGGCTCGTCGAGCAACAACACATCGGAGCGGCACATCAGGGCTTGGGCCACGTTCAGGCGCATCCGCCAGCCGCCCGAGAATTCGGTCACGGCGCGGTGTTCGTCGCCGGGCTTGAAACCGAGTCCGTGCAGCAGCCGCGCCGCCCTGGCCGGGGCTTCATAGCCGCCCACGGTTTCCAACTGGGCGTGCAGATGAGCCAGCTCAACGCCATCGCCGCTCGCTTCGGCCTTTTGTAGATCGGCCTGGATTTGGCGCAACTCCCGGTCGCCGTCGATGGCGTAGTCGAGGGCGGAACGCTCGGTGGCCGGGGTTTCCTGGGCCACATGGGCGATTTGCAAGCCCGGCGGCATGGAGAGTTCGCCCGCCTCAGCGTGCAAGCCGCCGAGAATCAATTCGAACAGGCTGGATTTTCCGGCACCATTGGCCCCGGTGATGCCGACTTTTTCGCCGCGATGGATGGTTAAGGAAGCGTCTTCGATAAGTTGGCGCTGCCCCCGTCGCAACGCCACCGATTTGAAATTAATCATCGCCGCCCTCTCGGTGGGAGGGCGGCGGACAGAACCAGGTCCACCACGGCGTTACGAAGCCGCTTCGATGCGTTGGTCCACGTCCTTGACGAACTCATGCAAGTCGCCGTTCTTCACGGTCGCACGGGGAACGATCAAGGCCGAATCAATGGTGACAAAGATGAAGGCGTACTTTTTGGTCGCCTCAATGCGAAGAATATCCCCCCACTTGACCCGTGACTCGCCTTCCCGGCCAATTTCCACTAGGGCGTCGGAGGTTGTTCGCAGCTTGTAAACACCCACAATGCGGGCTTTTTCGTCCTCGGTGTACATGCCCCGAATCTGGCGGCGGGCGTTCCATTTCAAGTAAAGCGGGGTCAGAACACCCCAAGCCGCCCCGGTAAACCCGACGTACATCGCGGACAGCGTATCCTCGTAATAAAACAGCATTACCAACGCAATCACCATCAAGATGCCTGGAACAGTGCCCTGATGGCGGCGAAGAGTTGAACCGAGCTTGCCAGAGCTTTGCAATTGGTGGTCGTTGAACGCGAGCAAATCCTGCTCGCGCAATTCGTATTCGATTTCGGACATAACTTCCAGGAAGCCAATGAGGTTGGTTAAAGTCGCCACCCCGGAGCCGAACGGCGGTGAGTGGGCAAAAAAGGCCGATTAGTATACGCAATTCTGACTTGGTTTATCGTTTGAGAATCAAGGCTTTCCGGTCCAGGCAAATATCGGCCTCAGAGTGGATATCCGTTCTTGAGAACCCCAACGAACACTATCCAGCCAAACAATCCAGGACTCATCGCCCAAGCTGTTCACCATCATCATCGACAAACACGGAGTTGATAATCGTTCTCGTTTATACTAAGATCAAATGCACGTTTGGCATGAGGTCTCGTTATGTACATCTGTATCTGCAAGAACGTTACCGACGGACAAATTCGCAAGGCGGTCAGGGAAAAAGGGGTCAATAACATGCGCGCCCTTAGGCAAGAGCTTGGCGCTTGCGACCAGTGCGGCAAATGCGCCGTGGAAGCACGACAACTAATCAGGGATTGCTTGAATCAACAAGCCATGGCGGAGTCCCGCTCACTGCTGGCAGGCCAAGCAGTGTTGGTGGGCGCGTAGGGAACGGGTGGATAGGTCGCCTAGGGCGGGAACGGCGGCACCAAGATGCCAGCGCTTGTTTCTTATTGATGGCGAGGCTATCGGCCATGGGGACTGGCTTGCTAAACCCGTCCTGCCATAAAAGTTGAGAACTATCCTTGCATGGAGTCCTTTAAACTAGAAGGGTCTCCACCAAGTCAATCATAAATTCCATCTCCTCCTGATCCACCTCTTCCCACCGCTCAAACCCCAACGTGGTCAACACGCCACGGCCCTTCGGGTCTTCGAGCATGGACAGCAAGGCCGCTTGCAGGCGCTCTCTTTGTGGAGCCATGGCAGGACCAAGCATAAGGGAATGGTGAACAACCTGAATTTCGCTTCTTACCAGAATCCTTAACTGGCTCCTCACCACCGAGGAAAGGTCATTGAATGCCTCGGCCAGAAAAATACCTGCGTCAGACGCCCCCTTAAGCAATTGCTTTGCCACCAGAACATAACTATCACATATCTGCAAGTTAATATTATTGGCGCTGAGGCTGGCTGGCTCCAGCATAATCATGCCCATCATATGCACGTCTGGATCGGCCGTAGTTGCCACGGACATGCCGGGCCGCAAATCCTCAACCATCATAATTTCCCGTCCGACGGACGCCGCGATAATAGCTTCGTCGGATTTCCCTTTTGGTTTCGCCAAGGGAGTAAATCCCTTTTCCCGAACCAGCATGGAAGCATCGTAGGGGTTGGCATAAATAAGATCGACCTTATCGGCCTCGATGGCTTGCCGTTGGCTGTTGAAGTTGGGATAAATTTCTAAATGTATTCCCACTCCCAAGGCTCTCTGTAGCCAAGTATTGAAAACATACCAGCCGGCCAAGTGCTCGGGACCGAAATCTGGACTTATAGTAAAATTATATGTCATTGAAGCGTCTTTTCCGAACGGTATTCAGACCATCGAAAGATAAAGTGCCCTACTTTGCTCTATCATTTCCCGAGAAGGCTTGCGCCGCACCGATGTATACCCCACAACTTTCCCACCGCGAACATTGGGAATCACCGTCGCCTTCACCCAATAATAACCGCCATCTTTCCTAAGATTTTTAACGTATCCTTGCCATGTCTTTCCGGCCTGCACGGTTTCCCACAGGTTTCCAAATGCCGCTGTCGGCATATCGGGATGCCTTAAAATGGAGTGCGGTGAACCCACCAGCTCCTGCTCGGTATAACCCGACATCAAAACAAATGACTGATTAACCTGAGTTATAAACCCATTGGGATCGGTACGGGAAACAATCAATCGCCCATCCGGATAAGGGGTTTCTATCTCAGTCACAAGAACCCGTCGATTGCCATAACCGTATAGTCTAAGGTTATACTCTCGATAATCGCCGACAATATCTTCTGGCTTCATATCTTGCATACTTCACCCTCCCGAAGCTCACCGCTTCTTTTATTGTTATTTTTCAGGCGATATAAACCGGCATTAAATCATGGCTGAAATGCTTTCGGCGGCCCTTTTCACATCAAGAAAGATGAGTCCGAGCTTCGCATTCGGTTTTGCCAGCACGGTAAGTACAGCCTCCTTACCCGCATAGGTCATAAGCACATAGCCACGATTGCCCTTAATAAGAACCTGCTCCAGTCCACCCCGCTCCAATTCCTGGGCCGTGCGGTCGCCTAGAGAAAGCATGGCCGCGCTCATAGCGCCGACACGGTCCTCGTCCATGCCCTGCGGGAGTACGGCGGCCATCATAAGCCCATCGGTCGAAATCACGCCAGAAGCTTCAATATCAGGTGAGGTTCCGTTTAATTCCGACAGAATCGACTTCAACATGTCTGCACGCATTTGGGTTCACTCCTATTGCTCATTATTCATGAAAACGAAAAATCTAATCAGATATTAAATCATCTTGTTTATATAATATCTTGATATTACGACACGAAATCAATCCCCCAACAAGCCGTAACGCCGACTGATAACCCACACCAAATTAACAAAGTCCGGATGGTTGAACTGAGAAATTCCACTAACAACAAGCACAAAGCGCTGATTTCCAATATACAATGGCCAAAACCCAATCTTGCCGTTGCCTGCCGCATCCACGATAGCCCAAGCGCTGCTCGCCATCCCCAGATTATTCACCAGCAATCCGGATCGACGGCTGTGCATGGTCGCCAAATCAGCACTAAGGGCAGATAGCTCCTCAGCCACTTCGTGAGGAAACCCGCTGGAAGCCAAATAAAAGCCCTGTTGGTCCGCCAACAGAACTTTGCCGTTAATGGATAACGATTTCAGCAGCTTTGGCAACTGCATTTCCAGAGGCTCGTCATTGCAGGTTTTCGGCACCTCCAAGCCTTGCACCCAACCCAATCCCTGAGCATGATGGAGCAAGGTCAATAACTGCTCCTCATCAGTAATTTCTGACCACTCCATCAACCCCTCCATCGTTAGTAACGGCGAGGATGTCTTCGCAAGCAAGGATTGGATCATTCGGCGGCTAGGATTTCGCTCAGTGGAGGAAATAGCATAGTATGCCCCCGCCGGTGTTGGGTGAATATAAACCCCGTCCGCCAGGGTATAGTTAGCCATCCTTAACCTCCTGCAAGCCTGGATCAAGAGAATATAGCAACGCTTGAAGCAATATCGTCATGTCTTTGCGAACACGAGCATCCACTTCAAAAAGAGGAACATTTTTTCCCATTCCGTGTAACTGCTGATGATAGTCTTCAATCGTTGGGTTGGGGCTTAAATCCATTTGAGTCACACCAATCACCACCCTGGTTTGCTCTATAAAATTCTTGAACGCTTCCAGAAAAAACCGCATATCCTGAAATGGGTCAGCACGGGTATTATCAAGCAACAAAATCAAGCCTATGCCGCCGGTACTCAAAATATCCCACATAAAGTCGAATCGCTCCTGTCCGGGCGTTCCGTATAGGTGTATTTTTTCCCCACCCGCGAGTTGCAAAACGCCATAATCCAAGGCCACGGTCGTGGAAGCCTTGCGTCCTTTGGTCATATCGGACGCCGATTGATCCGTCGATACCGGCGGTTCGTCACTCAAAGAAGCAATTGCGGTGGATTTCCCGGCTCCCACCGGACCTGTGAAAATAATTTTGTAATTCGCCATGAATGACCTTCGCTTTACCGTCCAAGCAGACGTTGCAGAATCTTCTTCAAAACGCCGACATTTTTCTTCGGCTCCAAAGTCGGCGGTGCAATGAGGTTTTCAGACTGCCTAGTCGCCTGATCGGCCAGACCCAAAGCACGCGCAGCACTGAAAAACGCGAACACGTATTGTTGACGTATATCCAATGTTTCGGCCACATCCAGCAGCGAGCGCGGCTGTTCGCTTAATAACGCAGCGATGCGCATAGCGTTAGGGAACATAAGTAATCTGGTGAAATTAGGCCAGTGCCGCAGATAAACTGGCCGGTTTAAATCAATATCGTCAGGGACGCGGCCTGCGGATGTCCAAAGCGCGACCTTCCAGATTAACGCATCCATCCTTTGCAATTGGGTGGGGTCGAAATCATCTCCTTTCATTCTAATGGCGCTGGCTGGCGAAATCGTCATCACCGACGTGCCGGAATCCGCAAAATCCTGATCCGCGATTGAATGCGCTGGCACCAGACAGAACGAGCGCAACTGCTGGTCATTGGCATCCACCCAGATTTCCCTGCTTTGGGGAAAAATCGTGATGGGTTTCCATCCCGTATTCAGTCGCAACGCACAATTTTTAGCCACCGCCGTTTTACATGCGGATTGCAGATAACCTTGTAGATACCGCTTGGGATCATATTGAGCGGCTTTTACTTCTATGGGATTACTTGGATCAATGTCCTTCAAGGAGCCAATATAATCCCCGAATCCACGCTCATCGAGCAGGGTTGCCGCCTGATTGGCAGTTTTGTTTTCTTCCCGTACCGTTATGGTTTTCTTAAATGGTTGCGGAGGTGGGCTTTCGGGCTTTAGCTCCGCCTTTGGCTTCAAGTCAACCTTGGATTCCGATGGCTCGACCTTGGCCGTTGGCGGAGGCTCTACCCTTTTTGGGGGTTCCGGCTTAGGTGGTTGAAAACCAAACCGCGGGCCGGGCGACGAGGCAGGCGCAAGGCGTTCACTGGCCTCGTCCAAAGCCGTCAGCATATTTTGAATTTGAACCGGCTTTTTGATGTAAATTGCATTCGGCAATGATTCTTCATGCCTTTCCAGTGACAGAAGAATCAATACTCTTTCCGGGTGCCGCTCCCTTTGATCGGCGAGAATTTTTGCCGCATTGAACGAATCCATGTCGATAATGCCGACATTCGCACCGTCATCTCCAACTAGCGTGGCCCGGTCTCCACACTTGCCCCGGAAAAATAGTTGCAGAGCCGTATATGAACGGGTATCGAATCCCAAGGCACAAACCCGAAGCGCGACATCTCGGCGATTAACCATTGCGACTCCTGAAGAACTCTGCCAAACCCTCCCATTTCTGACGGGCCGGGTTTGAAGCGCCATCTAATTCTTGAAACATTTGCAAAAAATTTGCCTCATCCCGAGTCGACCGATAAATTTCGAGCAACTCTTCATGCAAATCGACACGTTGCGGCGTCAACAATAAGGCGGCTTCCAACAGAATACGGGCCTCTTCCAACTGGCTGTATTCCAAAAATTCCCGCGCTTCGACCAGCGGATCGCGTGGCGCGTTAGGTTGCCTATCGCCATCGTGGATTAAGGTTAACCCACCTTCCAAACCGAAATGGAGCAGGGATCCCGGCACAACAAGGATGCCCTTTGGTCCGCCCGCCAGCGAATCGAGCAACTGCTTGTAATGCCCTATTGCCAGCACACTCTTCGCGAACTCTAGCATCCGCTTACGCAGATCAAAGCCCTTGCTCCCCAAGACAAGGAAAAGGTCGAGCAAGGCCGGAAACAACTCCTCGTCCGCCCCATGGTCACGCGCCAACACGATTCGCCGGACGTGACTAAGTAAGTCGCGTGGATTACGGGCAATGCAATGGCAAAAGTATTCTCCGAAAGAATCCCGATAGGCGGGCGGGAATCGCAAGTCGTTGGATTCCGCCACCGAAAACGCTGGCTCCACGCAGCAAAGAAGCGATTCGGGGATGGCTTCGCTATGGCCAATGCCAATGATGAGAGATTGTTTTCGGGATTTCACCACATCAGCTCCGCAGATTGATTCACGGAACAAGCCTCAGGCCTGCCTGCCATTTAATGATAGTCGTAATATCTAGATTTTATATGTTTTAGGCCATTGAGCGTAGTCTATTAGTGACAAATTATATGGGTTTTCCAATAGGATTTCCTTAGCCGAAGCCGCCGGGCTGGTCGCCAGCCACTGGCTCAAACGCAAAATCATACCGGAACAAAAATCAAAGAAATCCCGCAAGTGAGACATCCACTGTCAGCAGTGCCAAGTCAAATCCAACGAGAATGCCTACAAACAAGAAAATCGTCAGGTAAGGCCGGTCTCTTTTTTGGGGAGGTCGATACAGGCTTGGGCTTGCGGAGGAACTGCGGTTCATCATAAGGCATTTCAATTCCGCCTAGATGAACTAGATCGAGGGAATAATCACCGCGCAAAGGCGCGGCCGAAAACGGCTCATTGAGAGAGATTGGAGAGGAAGACTTGGGGAGATGGGGTGACTATAAGAAAAACGGACATCCTTGTCCATGCCATGACTTTGCGCTGAAGAGCGGCTTAAAACGAAATAACAATATCGGTCGAGAACAAGAATTGGTCGCCCCGTTTCGCGGCATAGCCAACATCCCCGCCCGCATTGTCGAAGGCGTTAGCCTTGTCGGACCAGTCGTAGCGGACGTTCGGACGCACCGAGACCCACTTCAAAGGCTTCCAGTTCAAGCCAGCGGTGACTTCGTAATAGCTGTTCGCTCCGGGGAAATAGCTGAGTGTGCGGCCCGGCGAAGCCACCCGATAGCCGTCATCATCGCGGAACCATTCGGCCCGGATACCGATACCCAGATCATCCTGAATGTCGTAGGTCAGGTATTGGTTGATGCCATACCAGGTGGCGTCCCCCAGCCCGGCAATCTTGTTGGCGAAGCCGTGGTCATGCTGGAAGGTGTAGTGCAACCCTTCCATGATGTCGTGTTTGATGACGAGGCTGTACATGCTCCAGTTGTTGTTGTCATGCTCGGATGTCGCCCCGGTCGTGCCGGACACGAACACGCTAGTGCCCTTGTCGTCGCTGGTCCAGGTCACGCCGCCGATGCCATTCCAATTGCCCAACCCCTTGTCCCAGGCACCATCCCAGCCACCGAAATCACTGCCAGTCACCACGCCACCCGAGAGCGACCAGTTCTGGTCCACGGGGTAGCTCAGCAAAATGCCGGTATGGGTGAAGGGCTCGCCATACTGCATGGTGTAGGCGTGGGAGTAGAAGAAGTTATCCGGCGCGGTGACGACTTCGTTGCCGATGATGGTGTAGAAATGACCGATCTTGGCGGTGATGCCGTTGCCGAACGGCGCGAACACCTCGACGTAAGCCTGCGGGAAGGCCATATCATAGAAGCGCTCGCCATTCTTGATGAGGTTCAAATCCCAGTGACCCCGGGGCGAACCGTAGGCCTGGGTGAATACCGCGTCGGTGCCGAACATGAAGTCGAAGCGACCGCCGATATCCCAACCGCTGCCAGCGGTGTCCACCGCGCGTTGGACGTAGAGGTAGAACTGGTTTACCTGAAATTCGCTGGCGCGATCACCGAACGTGACAGGGCCATTGTATTTGCTGCCATTAGAGTTGTAGGTGACGCCCATGTTGAGCCAGCCACCCCACTTGATCCCGTAGTCCGATAACGGCTGGGCGTCGCCCTTGCCAGCCATGTAATCAGCTAAGCCAGTGGCCTCGGCGGCTTCGTTGGCGTGAGCGGAACCCGTCGCCAAGGCGGCAACCAAGGCGAGCGCAAGTGGCTTCAGCCGACTGTGGAGGATATTTCGTTGCATTTGTAGGGTCTCCAAAAATTCTGTTCGCTATCCTTGTAAAGCAGGAAGCACGCCAACACAAAAATCACTAAAAAACAGCGACTTGTACAAGCCCTACAAACAAAAAAGCACCATAATGGTGCGATTCCCCCATCTTTTGCACTATAACAACACATCGTTGTTATTTGGCTACTAATCAATCCATCCTCAATTTTTGACTCGGCCCGCCATTTACTATCGTGCAGCCGTCTTGAAAAACGCAACAGATCGTGTTCTAGGCTGGCTTTCACTCGGTGTCATGGCCCAAAAACCGGGCTAATTTCCATTTAGGGGCGACCATCCAAGGGCTTACGCACCATTTTGCAGCAACCACATATTTATCATGTAAGCACTGAAAGCATCCACCATGTTTTTCGGCGGATTGGCGGCGTTAGGCGTCGGCACACGGCAAGAGGGTTCTAGCTTAAAATCTTGCCACTTATCACTAATTACCCGCCATTTTTCCATGAAAATCGAATTCATCCTGAGAGCCGCCGAGACCGTCAACGCGGCCATCCTCGCCAACGAATCCGAAATCGAATCCCTCGACCGCGAAATCGGCGATGGCGATCATTTCATCAATATGAAGCGGGGCGGCGCGGCCATCGTCGGCATGAGCGGCGAACTGGCCGCGCTGACGCCGGATGCCGCGCTGCAAAAGATCGGCATGAAACTGCTGTCCACCATCGGCGGTGCTTCCGGGCCGCTCATCGCCAGCTTCTTCATGGCGATGGCGAAGGCGGTGAAGGAGCAAGGCGCGGACACCCTGCCCGACATCGCCGCCGCCTTCGCCGCCGGGGTCGAGGCCATCAAGAGCCGGGGCAAGGCCGATCTGGGCGAAAAAACCATGCTGGATGTGCTGATTCCGGTGTCCCAAGCCTTCACCCGGCTGGCGGGCGAGAGTGCCGAACGCGCCGTGTTGCTGGCCGAATTGAAGGTCGTGGCCGAGCGGGGAATGCTGTCCACCCGCGACATGATCGCCACCAAGGGCCGGGCGGCGTTTTTGGGCGAACGGGCCATCGGCCATATCGACCCTGGCTCCAAGACCAGTCAGGTGATTATCGCGACAGTGTGCGATTTGGTGCTAAGCGGGCCATAACAGCGCGGCAGCCGAAGGGATGCTCCCCGCCCTTGAAAGACCGATTTCAATACAATATTTAAAAATTTTCTAACACGCTGATTTTAAATGAAACACGAAGAGCTATGAGACGCCATTGGGCACGAATTTGGGAACAAATTTCGGACCATTAGCCTCGATTTGCGGTATTTGCTTCGGTGTTTCCTCAAAATCCCGGCAAGCTGGGTGCCTTGCTTAAGGGGTCGATTATTTCCGGCGACGCGGCTTGGCTTTGGGCAGCAAAGCGGTCGCGATGTCTTTGGCCCGTTCGTTTAGGAAGCTGGAAAGCTCCAAGCCTCTCGGGATGTTGGTGGGTGGATAACGGTAGTTTTGGCAGAGCGGGGCCAGGGCGTCCAAGGCTTCATGGGTGAGGTACAGAGTGGAAATACGGACCTTGCCATTTTCCTTCTGCCGTTTCCGATACCGCCGAATCCTTTCCGCGTTCGTAGTGGGTGGCGTGCCTGGTTGGTGCTTGGTGTAGGTGTGCGGCACGATGTTCAGCCCCGCCATTCGTCCAGCGCCCGTTGCTGTTCCCGCAGTGCCCGGCTCAATTGGCGCAGCATTGGCCGCTGTCCGCCCTGGTCGGCATTGCGGGAGGCGATGGCCTTGCCTTCCCCGGTCTTCGGCCCGGTGGACTGTTCCCATGGTCGCCACTGGCGGATGCGTTCGGATTGTCGTTTACGCTCTTCTTCGGTCCACTTTCGCATGATTATCTTCCCGCCATAATTCGCAGCCAGTCACAGATTACCGGCGGACTGCTTCATTTCATTTCTGCCGATTGTTGGTCCCGGCTCTGTTCCCTTTAGGTACGCTATCCGTTCACGACCATCAAACTCGATCCAGTCGCACGGCAAAGTCGGCCCGCCAAACATCGCTTCCACAACACAAACATCTTTCCAAACCTGCACGCCATCGCGGGAATCCATTGGCTCAAAGCCCATTGAAGCCCACTGTTCGACAAGCAATCGGATGTCCATCGGACTCATTGTGCCATCGTGAAAAAGATAATCATCGAACCAAACGCGCCCACCAATTAGGGGAGCATGGTCCCGGAGGCATTGTTCCCAGCCACCAGGATATTTTTCCCGGATAACGGCAACGGGCACGATGAAATCTATAAATTCGAGCGCGATAGCCATGCCTGCCTCCAAGGCTGAAAAACCTTTTTAATCTCTATCCTGTGCCGATCAAGCCACCGCACGAAACTCTAATTCGGTGCCGATTGATAAATGTTTTGGCCGGGTCCGAAATAGCCGTCGTAAATATGGCAGTAAGTTAAATCGGCCTTGGCTTTCTTGATGTCGCCCGTGTAGGGGGTGGGCAGACCTTTGAACGCATTGCGGATGGTTAGCACCACCGCCGCCTTCGACTGCGGCTTTTTCCGCCAATCCAGCACCAGCTTGGTGGCTTTAAGCTGGGAAAGCAGTTCCCTAGCCACCGCCTTCACCTCGTCCTTCTCCTTGTCGGTCAGTGCCGGGTCCGGTCGGGTCAAGATGTCGAAAACGGCCAATTGCTCCTCGGTCAGTTCTTCGCGCTGCGCCCGCTTTTCTTCCTCGGTCAATTGCTGGGTGAAGTCCATCAAAACCTTGAACAAATCCTCTAGGTTCCGGCTTCCGGCGTTGTATGCCTCGATGAGTTCCTGAAACTTTTCCTGGAAGTCAGCCCGGTTGTGATTCAGCCGCACCAACTCGTTGAGTTTTTGCTGAATCTGGCCTTTGAGCTTTTCGGCTTCGGTGTGCTTCCGGCCTTGGGCGAATTTCTGTTGGAGCTTCTCGAAGTCCACCATGGACAGGTCGATCAGCGGTTCCGCCTTGGGCGTGGCGCCGATGCGGTAGCCCTCGGTGGCAATGGAATCGTTCAGCAGCGCCTCGATGTCGCCCATCACTTCGGAAATATCCGCCGGGGGCATCAGCGCCTTAATCATGGCCCCCAGGTAGGCCACCAGCACCGCCAGTGGGGCGAACTCATTGGCCGCTGTGTCGGGCAGGATGGCCTTGAAGACCCGCGCCACATTGTTGGCGAGTTGCAGGAAGGCTTTCTTGTCCCCATCCTTGGCGATGAGGATGTCCACCGCATCGTTGAGGAGCGGCAAGCGCTGGCTGGGGTCCGCCGCCGCGATGTCCGCCAGCACGATGCCCCGCGCTTGGCAAAACCCTGTCGCTTCGGTCAGCAGCGCCTTGAGTTGCTCCACCAGCGCCGCTTTGTCGCGGATGGGGCTTGCGCCCGGTCGGGTGGGCTGTGCGTAAATCGCCAAAGCCCGCTCCAAGTTGCGGAAGATGCCCACGTAATCGACGATCAGCCCCGCCGTTTTTCCCGATGCCACGCGGTTGGCGCGGGCGATAGTCTGCATCAGGGTGTGATTCTTCATCGGCTTGTCGAGGTACAGCGTGGAGCAAGTGGGCACGTCGAAGCCGGTGATCCACATGGCGCACACGAACACCAGCCGCAACGGGTCCGCCGGGTCTTTGAATTTCTCGTCCAGGTGCTCCTTCTGCATCCGCTCCCGGTGGGGCTTGATGTCCAGCCCTTTCTTCTTGAGGTCTTCCACCTCGTTTTGGCCTTGGGAGACGATTACGGCCATGTCGGTTTGATCCAAGAGATTCAGCCGCTCGATTTGGCTCTTTTCGTACAGCCACTCGGGGGATTCCTCCGGGTCGCCCAAAATCACATAGCCCGGTAATTGGTTCCATTCATCGCACTCCGCTTGGACTTTCTCCAATTCCTTCCGCCAGCACGCCCGCACCTTGTCGTACATCCGCACCGCCGTGGCCTTGTCGATGCACACCATCATGGCCTTGCCGCGATAGCCCCGCCCCAGGAAGTGCCGCACCACGTCTTCCGCCACGGTGTCCAAGCGGTCCTCGCGGGTGATGAGGTGGTATTCGCGGGCGAACTCCCGTTCCAGCTTCTTTTCCTGTTCCGCATCCAGTTCGGCGTCTTCCAGCAGCCGCGCCAAGTCCTCGTTGAGGTGGTCGTTGATGAGCTGTAATTCCGGGATGCGGTTTTCGTAGTAAAGCGGCACGGTGGCCCCGTCCTCGATGGAGCGGGCGAAGTCGTAGACCGACACGTAATCGCCGAAGACTTCCCGCGTCCGTTCTTCCTCGCCTTGAATCAGCGGCGTGCCGGTGAAGCCCAGGAAAGCCGCGTTGGGCAGGGCGCCACGCATGTTGAGGGCGAAGATGTCGTACTGGCTGCGGTGGGCTTCGTCGGTGATGACGATGATGTCCCGCCGGTCGGAAAGCTGGGGATAGACGCCGCCCTTCTCGGTGCGGAATTTCTGGATCAGGGTGAAGACGTAGCGGTTATCTTGGGCCAGCAGTTGCTTGAGGTGGTCGCCGCTGTTGGCTTGCACTTCGGTGCCGGTGACGGCCCCGGTCGCCGTGAAGGTCTTGTAGATTTGGCCGTCGAGTTCGTCCCGGTCGGTGACGATCACGAAGGTCCACTGGCCCGCCAGCTTGCGGAGTATCTTTTGGGTGAAGAACACCATGGACAGGCTTTTGCCGCTGCCTTGGGTATGCCAGAACACCCCCAGCCGCCGGGCTTCGGCGCTGTCCACTTGCCGCAGTTGCTCCACTTTGGCGATGGCTTTGTTCACGCCCAGGTATTGGTGATTCTTCGCCACCTTCTTGACCAGCCCGCCCCGCACTTCCTCGAACAGGGTGAAGTTTTCCACGATGTCCAGCAGCCGGCCCGGTTCGCAGAGTCCCCGTAGGGCGGTTTCCAGGCTGGTGTTGCCCGGTTCGCTTTCGTCGTCGATGCGTTTCCACTCGAAGAAATGTTCCCATTCGGCGGTCAAGGTGCCGATCTTGGTGTCCTTGCCGTTGGAGAGCAGGATGAAGGCGTTGGGGTGGAAAAGCTGGGGGATGCTCTGGCCCCGGTAGTCGCGGAGGTTGTCGTCGAAGGCGGATTTCAGCGGGACGTGGGGCGCTTTGAGTTCGATGAAGACCAGGGGAATGCCGTTGACGAAGCCCACGAGGTCACAGCGCCGCCGGTACATATCGCCGGACACCCACAGCTGTTGGGCCAGGAAGAAGTCGTTGTTGGCGGGGTGGTCCCAGTCGATGACTTTCAGTTCCACCGTTTCCGGGAGGCCGTCGTCGTCGGGAAGGGTGACTTTCACCCGGTCCCGCAGCAGCCGGTAGAAGTCCCGGTTGGCGTTGACGGGGATTTGCTTGGAGCGGTCCTCGGTGAGGAAGGCGAGGGCTTGGGTGTAGGCGTCGGGCGGGAGGCCGGGATTGAGCTTTTCCAGCGCGGCCCGCAGTCGCTTGGTGAGGATGACTTGGCTTTCCGATTCGCGGCCTTCGGTGCCGTTCGTGCCGAAAATTTCGCCCTGAAGGTTGGCGGTTTTCCACCCCAAGGCGACGAATAGGGCGGCGGCGGGCTGTTCGACCATCGTCAGTTCACGGTATTGGGCGCTGATTTCTTTGATGGTTAAGGGCGTGGTCATGGCTAAATCCAGCCCTCGGATTCCAGCCGCGCATAGGCTTTTTGAATATGTTGCGGTTTCATCAAATCTTTTTTGCGCTGGTTCCAAGCTTCGACCCGCGCCCGGATTGCCGCGAGATTAGCTTTATCGGCTACTTCATGCCTAGCCACCCAATGAACGGTAGAGAGTAATTCCATGCCATACGGGGTTTCAAAGCCTTCGATGAGCCTTTTCACCCGTTCCAGATGTTGTTCCGCTTCCGGCTTGGTTTTCAGGAACTCACCGGCCTGTTGCGTAGCGTTCGGCATCAGTCGGATTTCCGCTTTCGTGGAGCGGTCGCCGTAGCCCCGGATAAAGTGCCCCTCGATGTGCTGCAAAGCGTGGTTAAGATTGTCGGCATAGGGGCCGAAGTGATGCGCTTGGAAGCGAAGGCGCATGGGTTCCCCCGCTTCTTGCAGAAAATAGGCGAGCTTTTGTACTTCAAGCAGGCTGTGGCGGTAGCCTTGGCGGCCATAGAGGTCAAGCAGGCGAATCAGCAAGGCCCGGCCCGGCGTCATGGTGGGTGGCTTGGTTCTCACCGGCATTTTTTCCACCGGCGGCGCGCCCTGCGGCTCGAATAACAAGACCTGTACCTCCGGCAAACCGGCGAAAGCGGCTTCGATACGCGATTTCACGTCCGGCCAATTTAAGCCGCCGAGTCCGGCCCCTAAAGGCGGGATAGCGATGGACCGAATATTCAGGGTTTTTATTTGCCTGATAAGGTCCACCAATCCGGCCTCGATGTCCTCCAATCTCGAATTCCCTTTCCAATGGCGTTTGGTGGGGAAGTTGATGATGTATTTGGGGTTCATCAAGTTCCCGGTCTCGAAAACCAATACCTGCCCCATGTGCATTTGCCCCGCCTTGCAGACTTTTTCGTAATGGATGAAGTTGTCGGGAAAGGCTTGTTTGAACTGTAAGGCGATACCCTTGCCCATCACCCCCACGCAATTGACGGTGTTCACCAGGGCTTCGGCATCAGCCTCCAATAGATTCCCTCGGGTCGGCTCAATCATTGGATTTGCTCCTCAGTAATACCAGCCGCGTTGAATCGCCACGGGCATGGTGAATCCAAACTCGGCCAGCAATATCTCTGCTTCTTGTTTTTTTATTGGGTCGATAACCCCAATGTTCTGGATCAATTCCACCGGGAATCGCTCATGCACTAAAAACTCGGCTTGGCGGCGGCGCTTTCGATCCAGGTCGTCATCGGTATCCGCCCAATAGTTGGCCCGCATGAGCGGCCAATCGACGGCGTTTAGGTGGGCCAAATCATCGTAAAAATCGGTTATCGCCATGATGCCGTGTCCGTCCGAGAACACGAAATCCAATCCCGCCGCTTGCACGGTTTGGGCCGTCGATACCAGATATACGATGGCCCCTTGTCCGCCGGTGAATCCTTCCACGTTGCCTCTGGAAAGGGTGTATAGCATGGGCGAGCGGGGCGCGAAGTAAAACGGCACATAATCTTGCAGCACGCCGCCCGGCCCACAGGGTACCGGGGTTTGGGCGCGGCGGTCTTGGATGGTTTGATGGGCGATGTTGGTATAGCCCGCGTCTTCTTGGTCCAAAGCCCGTTTTGCCAATAACCCGCCTGCCTGGAATATCTGGCGTAGATTTTCCAAGGGGGTGATGTGGTAAATGGATGTTGGATTAGGGGGCATGAATTAGGCCGCTATTTCCAAGGGTTCGGGCAGGTGCGATACGTCCAATTCGCCGGAGATGAGTTTGGGGAGGAGGAGGTCGCGGGTGGTGCGGAGATTAGTATTCTTTATGCCTAAGGTTGCGGCTAAGCCATACAAAGGCATTACCACAGAGGTGAAGTTAGCCTGTTGTTCTTTGGGAGGTACAAGAATGAATTCCTTCTCAAGAAAAACGGTGAACTTTAAGTTTGTAATCCCGGT
>NZ_JBTEKS010000032.1:0-22310 GCF_054333355.1 Methylomagnum sp.
GAGATGGTCATGCCGGGCGACAACGTAAGGATCACCGTCAAGCTGATCGCGCCCATCGCCATGGAGGAGGGGCTGCGGTTCGCGGTGCGCGAGGGTGGCCGCACCGTCGGCGCGGGCGTCGTCTCGAAGGTTCTGGAGTAATCCAAGTTCGGGTTCCTCGGTTTTTGGTCGGGGAACCCATCATCTAAGAAGAGAAAAGGTCAGTAGCTCAATTGGTAGAGCAGCGGTCTCCAAAACCGCAGGTTGGGGGTTCGAGACCCTCCTGGCCTGCCATTTCTCTCCTTTCAAGTTAATCCAATCCGAATTGAAGGTATCCATGTCTGCTCAGGCGGAATCCGAATCGTCGGCTTTCGATACGGCAAAGCTCGTTTTGTCTGTCATTTTGCTAATCGGTGGCATAGTGGGATTCCACTATTTTTCCGAGCAGTCTTTGATATACCGAATTATAGGCGTTGTGGCATTGTCGGTTTCCGCTATCGGCGTCGTGTTGACGACAGCGATGGGGAAGGGGTTTTTAGTCTTCCTAAAAGAAGCCCGAATAGAGGTTCGCAAAGTAGTTTGGCCTACTAGGCAGGAAACGGTTCAGGCCACTCTAGTCGTGGTTGCTCTTGTGTTTCTTGTCGGGCTGATTCTTTGGTTGCTCGATATGATCCTATTCTGGGGGATTAGCCGCTTAACTGGCCAAGGGTAATATTAATATGTCCCTCCGGTGGTATGTAATCCACGCCTATTCAAACTACGAAAATCAAGTAAAGCGCTCACTTGAGGAGCGCATTCGTCGTTATGGATTAGAGCGGTTTTTTGGGAAAATTTTAGTGCCCACGGAAGAAGTTGTTGAAATGCGAATGGGGCAGCAACGCAAAAGTGAACGAAAGTTTTTCCCGGGCTACGTCCTTGTTCAAATGGAGCTGAATGAAGAAACGTGGCATTTGGTTAAAGAAGTTCCCCGTGTATTAGGGTTTATTGGGGGTACCTCCGATAAGCCCGCGCCGATCACCGATAAAGAAGCGGAAGCGATATTGAGCCGCGTGGAAGAAGGCGCAACAAAGCCTCGGCCTAAAGTTCTTTTTGAGGTCGGCGAAGTTGTGCGTGTTGTTGAGGGACCGTTCAAAGACTTCAACGGAGTAGTTGAGGAAGTAAGCTACGAAAAAAGTAAATTGCGCGTCTCGGTCTTGATTTTCGGTCGATCTACCCCCGTAGAACTCGATTTTGGTCAAGTTGAGAAATCCTAGCAACTTACGACATATCGATTAGTTAAAGGTAAAAAATTGGTTGTTGTTTGGGGCGCAAACTGGGAAGCCGTATAGGCGTTTGACCCATTGGAGAAAATAGATGGCAAAAAAAATTACTGGCTATATTAAGCTACAAGTAAAGGCGGGGGAAGCAAACCCTAGTCCGCCCATTGGTCCAGCGCTCGGTCAGCGCGGTGTAAATATAATGGAGTTCTGCAAGTCTTTCAACGCGGCTACCCAAGGCGTGGAGAAAGGACTGCCCTTGCCGGTGGTTATCACGGTATATAGTGATAAAAGCTTCACCTTCATTACCAAAACGCCTCCCGCTACAGTCCTTATTAAGAAAGCTATTGGTTTGAGCAAAGGGAGTTCCAATCCAAACACCAATAAGGTTGGGACCATTACTCGCGCCCAACTCGCCGAAATAGCCAAGATGAAGCAGCCGGACCTGACGGCAGCCAATGAAGATGCAGCAGTTCGCACCATTGCGGGCAGCGCTCGCAGTATGGGCTTGAATGTGGAGGGCGTGTGATGGCTATGCTGACAAAACGCGCCAAGTTGATTAAGGCGAAAGTACAGCCTAGTAAGGCGTATCCGATTGACGATGCCTTTGCGCTTCTCAAGGAGCTTTCCAACGTAAAGTTCGTTGAGTCTGTGGATGTGGCGGTGAATTTGGGAGTCGATCCCCGCAAATCGGACCAAACAGTGCGGGGTGCTACCGTGATGCCGCATGGCACGGGCAAGACCGTGCGCGTGGCGGTCTTTGCTCAAGGCTCCAATGCCGATGCGGCCAAGGAGGCAGGTGCCGACATCGTGGGCATGGATGATTTGGCTGCCCAGGTGAAGGCTGGTCAGCTAAATTTCGACGTGGTCATTGCCTCTCCCGACGCCATGCGCGTGGTCGGACAGTTGGGACAGATATTGGGGCCGCGTGGTCTCATGCCAAACCCCAAAGTGGGTACTGTGACTCCTGACGTGGCTGGCGCGGTGAAAAACGCTAAAGCGGGCCAAGTTAGATACCGGACCGACAAGAAAGGCATCATCCATTGCACCTTGGGTAAGGTCAATTTTGAGTCAAACGCGCTCAAAGAAAATCTTGAGGCTTTACTAGCCGACTTAAGAAAGGCAAAGCCTGCGACCTCGAAGGGGATATACCTTAAAAAAATTACGGTTTCCTCGACTATGGGACCGGGTTTGGCTGTTGATCAAAGCAGCTTGGCTGCTTAACAAGACTTTGGGTTGCCGGTATCAATTACCGGCGACCGTCAAAGACCGTAGGTGCGAATTAACGCTTAATCGGATCGGCCTACGCAGATGGTGTACCAGAGCCAAGGATGGGCGAAGGAAGCCGGCAGGCATCTTCAACGAAGATGTATTTTAGGCTCTGGATAGTTCCCAAAGCTGTTCAGAATATTATCGGAGAGTGAAAAGTGGCGCTAAGACTTGATGACAAGATTGCTGTCGTCGCGGAAGTTGCCGCTGTCGCCGCAAAAGCGCATTCCGCCGTCGCTGCGGAATATCGGGGGCTTCCGGTCGCCAAACTGACCGACCTGCGCAAAACGGCACGCGAATCCGGGGTTTACCTTCGAGTGGTTAAAAACACTCTCGCCCGCAAGGCGGTGGAAGGCACCGAATTCGCCTGTATGCAGGATGGTTTGGTGGGGCCGCTTATTCTGGCGTTCTCGCTGGAAGACCCGGGTGCGGCCGCCCGGCTTTTCGCCGATTTCCTCAAGCAGAATGACAAGCAGAATGAAAAGCTGGTCGTGAAGCTGGTGGCAGTCGGAGGCAAGCAGTACGGACCCGCCGAACTTGAGCGTCTGTCGAAACTGCCCAATAGAGAGCAAGCTCTGGCCATGCTCATGGGTGTGATGAAGGCACCGATTGAGAAGTTTGTGCGAACATTGGCGGAACCTCATGCCAAATTGGTGCGCACTGTGGCGGCGATACGGGATCAGAAAGAAGCGGCATAAGCCCGCGTCTATCGCGAAAAGATTAATTTTGGAGAATTTCGATGGCAGTATCTAAAGAAGACATCCTGGAAGCCATTTCCAATATGACGGTAATGGAAGTCGTGGACCTGATTTCCGCGATGGAAGAAAAGTTTGGCGTGTCCGCTGCGGCGGCGGTAGCTGTCGCCCCGGCGGCGGCGGCGGCTCCGGTCGTTGAAGAAAAGACTGAGTTCGACGTTGTGATGACCGGCTTCGGTGAGAACAAGGTGAACGTGATTAAGGTGATCCGCGCTATTACCGGTCTCGGTCTGAAAGAAGCCAAGGATTTGGTGGAAGGCGTACCCTCCACTGTTAAGGAAGCCATCAGCAAGGCGGACGCCGACGGCATCGTGAAGCAGTTGGTCGAAGCGGGCGCCAAGGTCGAAGTAAAATAATTGACCTTAGTTCCCAACGGAACGTCGGCTTCGTAGGCTGGCAGCTTATCGCTGCCGGCCTTTCGGCGTTTCGATGGATGGAATTGCCCGTAGCGGGCAACCACAAAACCGTAGCGATTATGTTCGCTGTGGCCTGAATTCCAGCCGAATTCCTTGTCGCGTCCTAATGTCTAACGTGGGAATGACCGTTCGAGTCTCAAAGCTTCAGATAGACGCCGTGGTAATGTCGTTTGTATCCCTAAGGTAAGGAACCACTATGGCCTATTCTTTCACCGAGAAAAAACGCATCCGTAATAGTTTTGGCAAACGCCGCGATGTGCTTGATGTTCCATATCTTTTAACAACTCAGGTCGATTCATACAAGAAATTTCTACAATCCGAGACCCCGCTCAGCAAGCGGATGGATGAGGGGCTTCATGCCGCCTTGAAATCAGTGTTCCCCATTGAAAGCCATTCCGGTCATGCCGTTCTGGAATATGTGAATTATTGGCTTGGTGAACCCACCTTCGACGTGAAGGAATGCCAGCAGCGCGGTGCCAATTATGCGGCCCCCTTGCGCGTTCTGGTGCGGCTGGTGATTTATGACAAGGAAGCGCCTGCGGGTGCTAAGGTTATTAAGGATGTAAAAGAACAAGAAATCTACATGGGCGAAATCCCGCTCATGACGGATACCGGCACCTTTGTCATTAATGGCACGGAACGGGTTATTGTGTCGCAGTTGCACCGTTCGCCTGGGGTATTCTTCGATCATGATCGGGGTAAAACCCATTCTTCAGGGAAGTTGTTATTCAACGCTAGGATTATTCCGTACCGTGGTTCTTGGCTCGATTTTGAATTCGACCATAAGGACTGCGTTTATGTGCGTATCGACCGCCGGAGGAAGTTGCCGGCGACCGTATTGCTGCGGGCGTTGGGCTATGGCAACGAAGAAATTATCCGGCTGTTCTTTGAGACCAACCGGTTCACTTTCGCCAGCGACCAGGTTTTCCTGGAATTGATTCCTGAGCGGTTGCGGGGCGACATTGCCATCTTCGACATCAAGATCGAAGAGAAGGTGCTGGTTGAGAAGGGGCATCGGATCACCGCACGCCACATCCGGCAGTTGGAGAAGGCGGGCGTCAAGCAGTTGGAAGTGCCGCGTGAATACCTGCACGGCAAAATCTTGGCGCGGAACATCATCGTGCCCGACACTGGCGAGTTGCTGGCCAAGGTCAATGATGAATTGAGCGACGATATGTTGGGCCGCTTCATGGCCGCCGACGTGGAGTCCATTGACACGTTGTTCGTCAACGATTTGGACCGTGGCGCGTATATCTCCAACGCCATGCGGATTGACTCGACTGAAACCCAGCTCGATGCGTTGGTCGAAATCTACCGCATGATGCGTCCCGGTGAGCCGCCCGCCAAGGAAGCCGCACAGGTCTTGTTCGAGAATCTGTTCTTCTCCCCGGATCGTTACGATTTGTCGGCGGTCGGTCGCATGAAGTTTAACCGGCGCTTGGGGCGCACGGAAATTACCGGCACCGGCGTGTTGACCAAGGAGGATATTATCAGCGTCCTGCGGGAGCTGATTAATATCCGCAACGGCATGGGCACCGTCGATGACATCGACCATTTGGGCAACCGCCGGGTTCGTTCGGTGGGTGAAATGGTCGAGAACCAGTTCCGATTGGGTTTGGTGCGGGTTGAGCGGGCCGTCAAGGAGCGTCTATCCCTGGCCGATGCTGAAAGCTTGATGCCGCAGGAAATCATCAACGCCAAGCCAGTGGCGGCGTCCATCAAGGAATTCTTCGGCTCCAGCCAGCTTTCCCAGTTCATGGACCAGAACAACCCGCTGTCGGAGGTGACCCACAAGCGTCGCGTGTCGGCCTTGGGACCGGGTGGTTTGGCGCGGGAACGGGCGGGCTTCGAAGTGCGTGACGTACATACCACCCACTATGGTCGCGTCTGCCCCATCGAAACGCCGGAAGGCCCGAATATCGGCCTGATTAACTCGCTGGCTGTGTATGCGCGCACCAACGAATATGGATTCCTCGAAACGCCGTACCGCAAGGTGAACGAAGGCGTGGTGAGCGACGAGATTGAGTATCTTTCGGCCATTGAGGAAGGTAAGAACTGGATCGCCCAGGCCAGCGCCAAAGTGGATGGAACCGGTCGGTTGATCGACGATCTCGTGTCCTGCCGTCACAATGACGAGTTCACGCTGTCGTCTGTCGAGCAGATAACCCACATGGACGTGTCGTCCAAGCAGATTGTGTCGGTGGCTGCCTCGTTGATTCCATTCCTTGAACACGACGACGCCAACCGCGCTTTGATGGGTTCGAACATGCAGCGGCAGGCCGTGCCGACCCTGCGCACCGAGAAGCCGCTGGTGGGCACTGGCATGGAGCGCATCGTGGCGCGGGATTCCGGCGTGACGGTGGTCGCCAAGCGTGGCGGCAAGATTGAATTCCTAGATGCCAGCCGTATCGTGGTGCGGGTCAATGACGACGAGACCGAAGCGGGCGTGCCGGGCGTTGATATCTACAACCTGACCAAGTACACCCGCTCCAACCAGAACACCTGCATCAACCAGAGACCCCTGGTCAAGCCGGGCGACAAGGTGGCGAAAGGCGATATTCTGGCCGACGGCCCCTCGACCGACATGGGCGAATTGGCGCTCGGGCAGAACCTTCTGGTCGCGTTCATGCCCTGGAACGGCTACAACTTTGAGGACTCCATCCTGATTTCCGAGCGGGTGGTGCAGGACGACCGCTTCACGACCATCCACATTGAGGAAAAATCCTGCGTGGCCCGCGACACCAAGCTGGGACCGGAGGAAATCACGGCGGACATTCCCAACGTCGGTGAAGCCGCGCTGGCGAAGCTGGACGAGTCCGGCATCGTCTACATCGGCGCGGAAGTAAAGGCGGGCGATATTCTGGTCGGCAAGGTCACGCCCAAGGGCGAAACCCAGTTGACCCCTGAAGAAAAGCTGCTGCGTGCGATCTTCGGCGAAAAGGCGTCGGATGTGAAGGACACCTCGTTGCGTGTGCCGTCCGGCATGGATGGCACGGTCATCGACGTGCAGGTCTTCACCCGCGATGGCGTCAAGAAGGATGAGCGGGCCAAGCAGATCGAGCAGGCGGAAATCGAGCGGGTCAAAAAAGACCTGAATGACCAGCTTCGGATCATCGAGAAGGACTTCTACCAGCGCGTCGAAAACATGCTGTTGGGAAAACCCGCCGAATCCGGCCCGAATCGTCTGCGCTCCAGCACGATCATCACGGCGGAATATCTGGCGGAATTGAAACCGGCGCAATGGCTGGAAATCCGGCTGCAAGAGGAGGAGCTGAACCTTCAGCTTGAGACCATCGCCGAGCAAATCGCCCAGCAGCGCGAGGAAATGAACAAGCGGCTGGAAGAGAAGAAGCGCAAGATCGCGATGGGCGACGACCTGCCGCCGGGCGTCTTGAAAATGGTCAAGGTTTACCTTGCGGTCAAGCGGCGCGTTCAGCCGGGCGACAAGATGGCCGGACGCCACGGCAACAAGGGTGTGATTTCGCAAATCGTGCCCGTGGAAGACATGCCCTACTCGGCGGACGGCACCCCGGTCGATATCGTCTTGAACCCGCTGGGCGTACCTTCCCGTATGAATGTCGGTCAGGTGTTGGAAACCCATCTGGGTTGGGCCGCTCGCGGCCTGGGTCTCAAGATCGGCAAAATGCTGGAAGCCAAGGCCAAGGTTGAAGAGCTTCGGCAGTTCTTGCATCAGGTCTACAACACCAGTGGCCGTACTGAAGATCTCAATGAGTTGACCGACGTGGAAATCATCGAATTGGCGATGAATCTGCGGCGCGGCGTGCCCATGGCGACGCCCGTGTTCGATGGTGCCAAGGAGTCGGAGATCAAGGCCATGCTGCGGCTGGCGGGACTCCCGGAAAGCGGCCAAACCAAGCTGTTCGATGGCCGTACCGGCGAACAGTTCGAACGCGACGTGACCGTGGGTTGCATGTACATGCTTAAGCTCAACCACTTGGTGGACGATAAGATGCACGCCCGTTCCACGGGTCCGTATAGCCTCGTGACCCAGCAACCCTTGGGCGGTAAGGCCCAATTCGGTGGCCAGCGGTTCGGGGAAATGGAGGTGTGGGCGCTGGAAGCTTACGGTGCCGCCTATACGCTCCAAGAGATGCTGACCGTGAAGTCGGACGACGTGACCGGACGCACCAAAATCTACAAGAACATCGTCGATGGCGATCACCGCATGGAAGCGGCGATGCCCGAGTCGTTCAATGTGTTGATTAAGGAAATCCGGTCGCTCGGCATCAACATCGAGCTGGACCAGGAATAAGGCGCCTCGCCGCGCATTGTCCGGGACCGTATCCGGTCCCGGACCCGCCGAATTTAGATTAGGAGACGACCTGTGAAAGACCTCATCAACTTCCTAAAGCGACAGAACCAAACCGAGGAATTCGACAGCATACGCATCAGTCTGGCGTCGCCGGACATGATCCGCTCCTGGTCTTTTGGGGAAGTGAAAAAGCCGGAAACGATCAACTACCGCACCTTCAAGCCGGAACGCGACGGCCTGTTCTGCGCCAAGATTTTCGGACCCGTCAGTGATTACGAGTGCTTGTGCGGTAAGTACAAGCGCCTCAAGCACCGGGGCGTGATTTGCGAAAAGTGCGGCGTGGAAGTCACGCTGTCCAAGGTGCGCCGCGAGCGCATGGGCCACATTGAGCTGGCCAGCCCGGTCGCGCACATTTGGTTCCTGAAGTCCCTGCCGTCCCGTATTGCGCTGTTGCTTGATATGACCCTGCGGGAAATCGAGCGGGTGCTGTATTTCGAATCCTACGTCGTGGTCGAGCCGGGCATGACCCCGCTGAATCGTGCCCAGCTTCTGACTGAGGAAGAATTCCAGCAGGCGACCCAGCAGCATGGCGAGGAATTCAACGCCAAGATGGGCGCGGAAGCCATCCATGAAATGCTGAAAACCATGGATTTGCAGGCCGAGGTGGCCCGGCTGCGCGAGGAAATCGATGCGACCAATTCCGAGACCAAGATCAAGAAGCACACCAAGCGGCTCAAGGCCATTGAATCGCTCATCTGGTCCAACAACCGGCCCGAATGGATGATCCTGACGGTGCTGCCGGTGTTGCCGCCCGAACTGCGTCCCTTGGTGCCGTTGGACGGTGGTCGCTTCGCCACGTCCGACTTGAACGACCTCTACCGCCGGGTCATCAACCGCAACAACCGCTTGAAGCGGCTGCTGGACCTGAGCGCCCCGGACATCATCGTGCGCAACGAAAAGCGTATGTTGCAGGAAGCGGTGGACGCGCTGTTGGATAACGGTCGGCGTGGCCGCGCCATCACTGGCTCCAACAAGCGCCCGCTCAAGTCCCTGGCCGACATGATTAAGGGCAAGCAGGGCCGCTTCCGCCAGAACTTGCTCGGCAAGCGCGTGGACTATTCTGGCCGTTCGGTGATCGTGGTCGGCCCGACCTTGAAACTGCACCAGTGCGGCCTGCCGAAGAAGATGGCCTTGGAGCTATTCAAGCCGTTCATTTTCAGCAAGCTCCAGTTCCGGGGCTTGGCGACCACCATCAAGGCCGCCAAGAAAATGGTCGAGAAGGAGAGCGCGGAGGTTTGGGACATCCTCGACGAGGTGATCCGCGAACATCCGGTCATGCTGAACCGCGCCCCGACCCTGCACCGCTTGGGCATTCAGGCGTTTGAGCCGACCCTGGTGGAAGGCAAGGCCATTCAGTTGCACCCGCTGGTGTGTACCGCCTTCAACGCCGATTTCGACGGCGACCAGATGGCCGTGCATGTGCCGCTGTCGCTGGAAGCGCAGTTGGAAGCCCGCACCCTGATGATGGCGACCAACAACATCTTGTCGCCCGCCAACGGTGAGCCGATCATCAACCCCACCCAAGACGTGGTGTTGGGCTTGTACTACATGAGCCGCGAGCGGATCGACGCCAAGGGCACCGGCATGAAGTTCTCCGATGTCGGGGAAGCCTACCGGGCCTTGCAAAACAAGGCGGTCGATCTCCAGGCCAAGATCATGGTGCGCCTTTATGAAACCACGCTTGGCGAAAACGGCGAGAAAACCACCGTGTTCCGCCGGGTGGAAACCACCGTCGGTCGCGCCATGATCTGGACCATTGTCCCGGAGGGCATCCCCTTCGAGATGATTAACCAGGACATGACCAAAAAGACCATTTCCCGGCTAATCAATTACTCCTACCGCACCTTGGGGATCAAGGCCACGGTCGTCTTCGCCGACCAGTTGATGTACATGGGCTTCTCCTACGCCACCCGTGCCGGCATGTCGTTCGGTGTGGACGACATGGCGATTCCGGCCCGCAAAGAGGAAATCATCAACGCGGCGGAACAGGAAGTTAAGGAAATCCAGAACCAATACGCGTCTGGTTTGGTGACGGATGGCGAGCGCTATAACAAGGTCGTCGATATTTGGTCGCACGCTAACGATCAAGTCGCCAAGGTGATGATGGAGGGCTTGGGCACCGAGCCGGTGGAAATGCCGGACGGCACCACCGCCCAACAGAAGTCCTTCAACTCGGTGTTCATGATGGCCGACTCCGGCGCTCGTGGCTCTGCCGCCCAGATTCGCCAGTTGGCCGGTATGCGCGGCCTGATGGCGAAGCCGGACGGCTCCATCATCGAGACGCCCATCACCGCGAACTTCCGGGAGGGGTTGGACGTACTGCAATACTTCATCTCCACCCACGGCGCCCGGAAAGGTCTGGCCGATACCGCGCTTAAGACCGCCAACTCCGGTTACTTGACCCGCCGCCTGGTGGACGTGGCGCAGGACTTGGTGATTACCGAGGACGATTGCGGCACCAACGATGGCTTGTTGATGTCCCCGCTGATCGAAGGCGGCGACGTGGTCGAGCCGTTGGCCGAGCGGGTGCTGGGCCGGGTGCTGGCTGAGGACATCCACGATCCGGCCACTCAAGATGTGCTGATGGAAGCTGGCTCGATGCTGGACGAACAAGCCGTCGCCATCCTTGAGGAACACAGCGTGGACAACGTCCGGGTGCGTTCGGTCATCACCTGCCGGACCCGCTATGGCGTGTGCGCCTCCTGCTATGGCCGCGATCTGGGCCGGGGCCACAAGGTCAACATCGGCGAGGCCATCGGCGTCATCGCGGCGCAGTCCATCGGCGAGCCGGGCACCCAGTTGACCATGCGTACCTTCCACATCGGCGGCGCGGCCTCCCGGTCGGCAGCCATCAGCAACGTGGAAGTGAAGTCGGCGGGCACGATCAAGCTGACCAATGTGAAGACCGTTGTGAACAAGGACGGCAACTTGGTGGCGGTATCCCGCTCCGGTGAAGTCAGTGTGATCGACGAGCATGGCCGCGAGCGCGAGCGCTACAAAATTCCCTACGGCGCGGTATCGACTGTCCGCGAGGGCGAGCGCGTGCGGGCCGGGCAGGTGGTGGTGAATTGGGATCCCCACACCCACCCTGTCGTCACCGAGGTGAAGGGTATCGCCAAGTTGGTGGACTTCATCGAAGGCGTGACCGTCCGCGAGCAATCGGATGAAGTGACGGGCCTGAGTTCCATGGTGATCATCGACCCGAAACAGCGCGGTGGCATGGGTAAGGATTTGCGCCCCATGGTCAAGCTGGTCGACGAACACGGCAACGATATTCGGATTCCCGCGACAGAAATCGCTGCTCAATACTTTCTGCCAGCGGGCGCCATCATCGGTATCCAAGACGGCGGGCAGGTGGAAGTGGGCGACGTTCTCGCCAGGATTCCCCAAGAGTCCAGTAAAACCCGCGACATCACCGGCGGTCTGCCCCGCGTGGCCGACTTGTTCGAAGCCCGGAAGACCAAAGACCCGGCGATTCTGGCGGAAGCCACCGGCACCATCAGCTTCGGTAAGGAAACCAAGGGCAAGCGGCGCGTGGTTGTGATGGATGGCCACGGCAATCAGCACGAGGTGTTGATTCCGAAGTGGCGGCACATCACGGTGTTCGAGGGCGAGCATGTCGAACAGGGCGAGACCATCGCCGAAGGCGATTTGACGCCCCACGATATCCTGCGGCTGCGCGGCGTCGCCGAGTTGTCGTCTTATCTGGTCAAGGAAATCCAGGACGTTTACCGCTTGCAGGGCGTGAAGATCAACGACAAGCACATCGAGGTCATCATCCGCCAGATGCTCCGCAAGGTGGAAATCACCGATCCGGGCGACACCGGATTCCTCAAGGGCGAGCAAGTGGACCGCGCCCGCGTGCTGGAGGAGAACGACCGGGTGGAATTGGAAAACAAGATGTCCGCCTGCTACGAGCCGGTGCTGCTGGGCATCACCAAGGCGTCGCTGTCCACCGAGTCCTTCATCTCGGCGGCGTCCTTCCAGGAAACCACCCGCGTGCTGACCGAGGCGGCGATCCGCGGCTTGAGCGACCGCCTGCTCGGACTCAAGGAGAACGTCATTGTCGGGCGCTTGATTCCGGCGGGCACGGGGCTTGCCTACCATCTGGACCGCAAGCAACGCGCCAAGCAGGGCGAGGCCGGCGAGGCCGAGGCGCCGCCGACCATGGACGCTGGTGAAGTCGAAGAGGCCTTGAAGCAAGCCTTGAGCATGTAGGTTGATGAATTGAGCCGGGGTGCCGAAAGGTAGCCCCGGCTTTTTATTGCGCTTCAATTTCCTGGATTCATGGTTGTCAATTCGGGACTAGCCGGTAACATAGGCGCTTCCCAAATTCCCATACCGACAGAAGCGTTTTGCCCGCCTCGGCGAATGACCAGCGGGAAACGCGCCGCCTAAGCGAATTCGCCGCCGCGCCGAATTTCCGTCGGTTTCACATTATTTAGCGTCGTGGAGCAAAGAGAATGAAAAACAAAGTCTATTTGAGCCTGCTGGCCCTGGGGTTGTCTTGGTTCGCCATCGCGCCGGCGGTCAACGCGGCGGGCGATACCGAGGCGGGTAAGAAGAAGTTCTACACCTGCGTCGGTTGCCATGGCATCGAAGGTTCCGCCAATGCCTACCCGGCCTACCATGTGCCGCGTCTGGGCGGACAGCACGCCAATTATGTCGTGGCCTCGCTCAAGGCGTATCAGGCCAACCAGCGCAAGCATCCGAGCATGTTGGGCAACGCGGTGACCCTGTCCGAGCAGGACATGCAGGACATCGGCACCTATGTCGGGAAGTTCCGTGGGCTGGGCGTCAAGCTCGCGATCACTGGCAACCCGGCGGCGGGCAAAGAAAAGGCGGCGGCTTGCGGTAGCTGCCATGGCGAGGATGGCAACAGCACGGACCCGAACTTCCCGCGTCTGGCCGGGCAGTACGAGAGCTATCTCGTCAAGGCCTTGGAAGACTATCAATCCGGGGCGCGGAACAACCCGATGATGGCCGGTTTTGCCGCCACCCTGTCGGAAGAGGATGTTAAGGATGTCGCGGCTTACTACGCGAGCCAGAAGAAAGGCTTGACCATTATTCCTAAAGACTAACCGCCCGCTAGGCGCTTAGCGCCTTATCATTTAGGGGATTGTCGGGATGCACGCCGACAATCCCCGCCTTCGTTAAAGGCCGGCTCGATTTTAAAAACCGAGTCGGTCTACATTTTCATGCCCGCCCCGCCTGTCGCCTCGTTCCGCTGGAGATTCAAACCGTGACTCGCGCCCCTCATCAGACCCGCTTGTTTATTGTGTTGGCAACCCTGCCATTCATCGCGCTGTCCGCCGAGGCCGAGCGCCAGCCACCCCGTGAGAAGCTGGTGATGGGCTGGCTGGAATCGGTGTTCCTAAGACCTTGGAACCTGCGGGTCACGGCCAAGCTGGATACCGGGGCCAACACCTCCTCGCTGCACGCGGATCAAATCGAGCATTTCAGCAAGGACGGCGAGGCGTGGGTCCGGTTCACCCTGGAAGACGGCCAGGGCAGCAGGCCGCAGACCGTCGAGCGCCCCATCGTCCGCGCCGCCTATATCAAGGAGCGGCTGGGGCGCTCCTCCAAGCGCGACGTGGTGAAGCTGACCGTATGCAAGAACGGGCGGGATTACGAAACGGAATTCACCCTGGTGGACCGCAGCAACTTCAATTATCCGTTGCTGCTTGGGCGAAGCTTCCTTCAGGATGTCGCCTTGGTCGATGCTTCCGCCACGTTCCTGTATAAAGCTGACGGCGACCTCTGCAAGCCACAGACGCCCGCCCCATCCAAGTCAGGAGGTGGCAAATAAGGATTCTCGGCGGCGGGGCGCTTGCTTTGGACGGATGATCTTTTGCGAAACCTACACGTCAAAATCCTGGCCCTGATACTTATCGTCATAGGCGTCACCCTGTGCTGGTACAAGGTGACCCGCCTGGGGCTGCCCTTGTTGCCGACGGAGAAGGCCGAAGTCTGGACCGTCGAGGCCCGCATCGAATTCAAGGCGCGGCGGGACGCGCCGGTCAAGGTCGCGTTTTCCATCCCGCGCCAGCCGGACGGCTATACCGTAGTTGACGAGAATTTCGTGTCCAACAACTACGGACTCACCACCAGCGACGACGGCCTGAACCGTTCCGCCGAGTGGGCGGTGCGGCGGGTGAAGGGCTATCAGGTGCTTTATTACCGGATACACCTCGCCCAAGACCCCATCCCCTTGCTGAACATGGTCGCCCCGTCCGGCAGCGAGTCCGCGCCTGTGCCCATCCCCGAGGTTCACACCCCCGCTTTCCCCGAGGTGTTGCGCTCGGCGGCGGCGGGCTTGATGGACGAGGTGCGCAGTAAATCAGCGGACGCCGTGAGCTTCGCCCGTGAGTTGCTGATGCAGATGAACGCCCAGACGCCCAACGCCAACGTGCTGCTGCTCAAGCAGGACATTCAGACCTCCGAAGATTGGGGCAAACGGATCGTCGATCTGCTGGCGAACGCCAAGATACCCGCCCGGCCCATCGCGCTGCTGATGCTGCGGGACGGCGTCAACCATGGCTCGTTGACGCACTGGATTGAAGTGTTCGACGGTGTGCGCTGGCTGGCCCTGAACCCCCATACCGCCGAGGTGGGGCTACCGAAAGAAGCGGTGGTCTGGCATACCGGCGACAGCCCGGTGCTGGACCTGTCCGGGGGCAAGAATCTCAAGGTTGAATACTCCATCTCCGAGCGCACCCAGGACCGGACCTTGGTCGCTGAACAGCGCGCCCGGCGGATGGGTTCGCGGCTGATGGAATACTCGCTGTTCAGCCTGCCGGTGGGCACCCAGAACGTCTACCGCGTGCTGCTGATGGTGCCGGTCGGGGCGTTCCTCATCGTGTTTCTGCGCAACGTCATCGGCCTGAAAACCTTCGGCACCTTCATGCCCATCCTCATCGCCCTGGCCTTCCGCGAGACGGAATTGCTGTGGGGACTCATGCTGTTCTGCCTGTTGGTCGGCCTGGGGTTGGTGATCCGCTTTTACCTGGAATACCTCAAGCTGCTGCTGGTGCCTCGCTTGGCGGCGGTCCTCATCATCGTGATTATCCTCATGGCCCTGGTGAGCATGTTCAGCCACAAGCTGGGCTTCGACCGGGGCTTGTCGGTCGCTTTGTTCCCCATGGTGATTCTGGCGATGACCATCGAGCGCATGTCCCTGGTCTGGGAAGAGCTGGGTCCGGCGGAGGCGCTCAAGCAGGGCTTCGGCAGCCTGGCGGTGGCGGCGCTCGGTTATCTCAGCATGAGCAGCCGGTTCCTGGGGCATTTGGTGTTCGTATTCCCGGAACTGCTGCTGGTGGTGCTGGCGCTGACGCTCCTGTTGGGCCGCTACACCGGCTACCGGCTGACCGAATTGTGGCGCTTCCGGGCGGCGCTGCGGGGTTAGGCCGGTGTCCAAAACGGGCTTCCGCTGGCCTTGGACGCGCCTGCGCGAACTGGGCGTCATGGGCTTGAACGAGCGCAACGCCGATTTCATCCTGCCCTACAACCAACGCCATCATTACCCGCTGGTCGATGACAAGCGCCGCACCAAGGATTTGGCGATGGCGGCGGGCGTGCCGGTCCCCAAGCTGTATGGCGCGGTCGAGATCATCCACGAGATCGAGCGGCTGCGCGAGATGCTCTACCCTTACGAGGATTTCGTCGTGAAGCCGGCCCACGGCGCGGGCGGGGAGGGCATCCTGATTGTGACCGGGCGCCACAATGACCGCTACCGGCTGGCGGGCGGCTCCATGGTGGATGACGCCGAGCTGGGCCATCACGTCTCCAATATTCTCGGCGGCATGTACAGCTTGGGCGGCTTGCCCGATTCCGCGCTCATTGAATACCGGGTCAAGTTCGACCCCATCTTTGAACACATCAGCTATCAGGGCGTGCCGGACATTCGCACCCTGGTGTTCCGGGGCGTGCCAGTGCTGGCGATGATCCGCTTGCCCACCCGGGCTTCCGACGGCAAGGCCAATTTGCACCAAGGCGCTATCGGGGTGGGTATCTGCATCGCCACGGGCCGGACCTTTTCCGGCGTCTGGCATGATAACCCCATCGACCAGCACCCCGACACCGGCGGCACGCTGTCGGGTCGGCAAATGCCTCATTGGGACGATATCCTTGCCCTGACAGCGCGGTGCCATGATCTGGTGGGCTTGGGATTCATTGGTGTGGACATCGTCCTGGACCAAGAGCTTGGCCCGATGATGCTGGAGATCAACGCCCGGCCCGGACTGAACATCCAACTCGCCAATAAAATCGGCCTGTTGCCCCGGCTGCGCTGGGTCGAAGAATTGGCGGAAATTCCGGTTTCGGTGGTCGAACGGGTGGAATTGGCGAAGTCCCTGGCGCTTCGGGTGGCTTGACGTGGCATACTTCGCACGCCAAAAAACGGGCTGTCGTTTTGCTGTCATGCGCGGCTGCTACAAAGCTTAAATCCGGTTAGCGGGGGTGTCGGGCTGTAGCCCGACATCATCGGCGCAAGCACGGTCCAACCCGAAATCCTAAGCGCCTGAAATATTCCCGTAACATTTGGCTGCTAAAGATGATCGGTTTGGCGCTGTCCAACCCGCAAGAGGCGCGTAAAAAATGCCGCCAAGCTAGCCGCTCATTGATTGTTTTTCAGGAGTCCCATTCGGTGGAGAAATCGACTTTTATTTTCCTGCTCCTGCTGCTCAGCGCGGCGGCGTTCCATTGGGGACGCAAGCGGGCGCTGGCGGTAGCGGGCGGAAGCATCCAACGACTCCATTCCTTGCCCAGCTACTACGGTTATTACACCGCGCTATGGTGCGGCGTGCCGACCTTGCTGCTGCTGTTTTTCTGGCTGTGCTTCGAGAACTCGTTCGTCACCCATCTCGTTGTGGCGGGTTTGCCCGACGCGCTGACCACCGTTTCGCCCGAGCGGTTGGCCCTGGTGGTCAACGATATCCGCAACGTCGCTAGCAACGGCGCCGGTGAAGCCGAGCCACCGATTCGCGCCGCCGCCGAGCATTATCTCCAGCTACAAAAGACTAGCGATCAATTGCTTACCGTTGCGGGCCTGTGCGTGGCCCTCGCCGGGGCGGCGTTCGCCCACACCCGGATCAGTCAGACGTACCGGGCACGGAATCAGGTGGAAAAGACCGTCACCGTGTTCCTCATTGCCTGCGCCACGCTGGCGATTTTCACCACGATTGGGATTGTCCTGTCGGTGCTGTTCGAGTCGGTGCGGTTCTTCCAGAAGGTGCCCATCACCGACTTCCTGTTCGGCCTGAAATGGAGTCCGCAAATGGCGATCCGGGCCGATCAAGTCGGCTCTTCGGGCGCGTTCGGCGCGGTGCCGCTCATCACCGGCACATTGTTGATTTCCTCCGTCGCCATGGTGGTGGCCGTGCCGATTGGCCTGTTATCCGCCATTTATCTCTCGGAGTACGCCAGCCGACAATTCCGTGGCTGGGCCAAGCCCTTGCTGGAAATCCTGGCCGGTATCCCCACGGTGGTGTATGGCTTCTTCGCGGCCTTGGTGGTGGCGCCCTTCGTGCGCGACCTGGGCACGAGCTTGGGGCTGGAAGTGTCCTCCGAAAGCGCCCTGGCGGCTGGCTTGGTCATGGGCATCATGATTATCCCGTTCGTGTCGTCCCTGTCCGACGACTTCATCAACGCCGTGCCGCAATCCCTGCGCGATGGCGCCTACGCCCTCGGGGCCACCCAATCCGAAACCATCCGCCAAGTCATCATTCCGGCGGCGTTGCCCGGCATCGTGGGCGGTATCCTGCTGGCTGTGTCCCGCGCCATCGGCGAAACCATGATCGTGGTGATGGCGGCGGGCTTGAGCGCCAACCTAACGGCCAACCCGCTGGAGGCCGTGACCACGGTCACGACCCAGATCGTCACGTTGCTGGTGGGCGACCAGGAATTCGACAGCCCCAAGACCCTGGCCGCGTTCGCCCTCGGGCTGGTGCTGTTCCTGATTACCCTGGCGCTCAACATCATCGCCCTGCACATCGTTCGGAAATACCGTGAGCAATATGAATAATTTTGAACCACCCGCCGCGCCGCCCTCGCCGCGCCGCGCCGTCGATTTCGTCCGCGCCAGCCTGCCCCGGCGACGGCGGGCGGAACAGCGGTTCCGGTTCTACGGACTCGCCTCCATCGTTCTCGGCCTGACCTTCCTGGTGGTCCTGTTCGGCAGCATCATCGCCAACGGCTACACGGCCTTCCTGTACACCCAGGTCGGGCTGGATATTGTGTTCGATGCCCAGACCCTCGATCCCGATGGCAGCCACAACCCCGCCACGCTGGCCGAAGCCGATTACGACAGCTTGGTGAAAACCAGCCTCGGCACCTTATTTCCCGATGTGACGGGACGGCAGCAAAAGCGGGCCTTGTATGGTTTGGTCAGTGGCTCGGCGTCCGATAGCTTGCGTCAAATGGTGCGAGATAACCCAGAGCTCGTCGGCAAGACCGAGCGGGTGTGGGTGCCCGCCGACGACACGGTAGATATGCTGGTGAAAGGTCAATTCGACCCCAGCGCGGCGGAAGGCGACGAGCGCACCAAGAATCAACTCGCCTGGGTCGAGACGCTACGGGCGGAGGATCGCCTCAAGAAAAGCCTGAACACGGTGTTCTTCACCAAGGGCGACTCGCGGGAGCCGGAATCGGCGGGCATCTGGGGCGCGGTGGTGGGGTCCGCCTTCACGCTGCTGGTGACGCTGACCTTGTCCTTGCCCATCGGCATGGCGGCGGCGGTCTACTTGGAAGAATTCGCCCCCCGCAACCGCTGGACCGATTTCATCGAGGTCAACATCAACAACCTGGCGGCGGTGCCCTCCATCGTGTTCGGCCTGTTGGGCCTCGCCATCTTCATCAACTTCTTCGGGCTGCCCCGTTCCTCGCCGCTGGTCGGGGGCTTGGTGCTGACCCTGATGACCCTGCCGGTCATCATCATCGCCGGGCGCTCCGCCCTGAAATCGGTGCCGCCCTCGGTGCGGGAAGCCGCGCTTGGGGTGGGCGCTTCGCCCATGCAGACCATCTTCCACCACGTTCTGCCCCTCGCCATGCCCGGCATGATGACCGGGGCGATTATCGGCATGGCCCGCGCCCTGGGGGAAAGCGCGCCCTTGCTGATGATCGGCATGGTGGCCTTCATCGTCGATATTCCCAGCACCATCAGCCAGCCGGCCTCCGTGTTGCCGGTGCAGATTTACCTGTGGGCGGACAGCCCCGAGCGGGCGTTCGTCGAGCGCACTTCCGCCGCTATCCTGGTGCTGCTGGCCTTCCTGATCCTGATGAACGGCGTGGCCGTTTATCTGCGGCGGCGCTATGAGCGGCGCTGGTAATCCATCCGAATCAACCTAGCCGAACCCCTGGACGCTATCATGAGCACCTTGTTTGAGCTAAAGACCTCGGTATCTCACAAAGAGACGCCCACCATGAAAATAAGAGAAAAATCCTCCTCAGAAGTCGCCTTCAACCGCGAGTACCCGGACACCGTGGGCGAGATCACCTCGTCCAAGGCCCGCATCGAATGCCGGGGCGTCAATGTCCACTACGGCGAAAAGCTGGCGATCCAGAACGTCAATTTGGATGTGGGCCGCAACGAAGTCATCGCCCTCATCGGCCCGTCCGGCTGCGGCAAATCGACCTTCATCCGCTGCCTGAACCGCATGAACGACACCATTCCCGGCTGCCGCGTCAGCGGGGAAATCATCATGGACGGCAACAACATCTATGGCGAGAACGTGGACGTGGTGCCGCTGCGGGCGCAGGTCGGCATGGTGTTCCAGAAGCCCAATCCATTCCCCAAGAGCATCTTCGAGAACGTGGCCTATGGGCCGCGCATCCACGGCCTGACGGCCACCAAGGTGGAATTGGAGGAGGTGGTGGAAACCTCGCTGCGGCGGGCCGGGCTGTGGGAGGAGGTGAAAGACCGCCTGCACCAGCCGGGCACGGGTCTCTCCGGCGGTCAGCAGCAGCGCTTGTGCATCGCCCGCACCATCGCCGTCAACCCGGAAGTCATCCTGATGGACGAGCCTTGCTCCGCGCTGGACCCCATCGCGACGGCCAAGATCGAGCAGCTCATGGACGAGTTGCGGATGCATTACACCATCGCCATCGTGACCCATTCCATGCAGCAGGCGGCGCGGGTCTCCCAGCGCACGGCCTATTTCCACATGGGGCGGCTCATCGAGGTCGGCGACACCGCGCAGATTTTCACCAATCCCCGGCACCAACTGACCGAGGATTACATCACGGGCCGGTTCGGCTAAGCCTTCTACAAGACCGACTCGGTGAGGGCTTATGCAACTGGCCGTTCGTGCTGAGGTATCGAAGCATGAACGGCCAGTTGCCCCACCGTTCACCCTTCGATACCTCAGGGCGAACGGTGGGGCAACCTCACGATTTGCGTAAGCCTTGTAGGTTTTAAGAACTGGATCGGCCCGCAAAGGGTAAATATATGAGCGACACGCACTTCACGTCGGAAGGGCACACCGTCAAGCGCTTCGATGGCGAGATGAACCGGCTGCATCTGCGGGTGCTGGAAATGGGCGGTTTGGCTTTGGCTCAGCTCAAGGACGCGCTGCACGCCCTCAAGCATAAGGATTTGGATCTGGCCCAGAAAATCGCGCCCCGGGAATCGCAGATTGACCTGCTGGAAGTCGAAACCGATGCGGATATCGTCGGACTCATCGCCCGCCGTTGCCCCTTGGGCGGCGACCTGCGGATGGTCATGGCGATTTCCAAGACCGTGACCGACCTGGAGCGGATCGGCGACGAGGCCATCCGCATCGCCAACATCGTCCACCAAATCTATGGCAACGACGGCGGCACGCCAAGCGAGCATCTATTGCGGGATGTGAACATCATGGGCGAGTTGGCGGTGGACGCCTTGGAAAAGTCCCTGCACGCCTTCGACGAGCTGGACGAATTCGCCGCCGAGGCGCTTCTCGAAACCCACGACAAGCTGGAAGAGGAGTTCGAGGCGGGGTTACGCCGCTTGATTACCTATGTGATGGAGGACTCGCGCAACATCGGCTTCGCGGTGAGCTTGGTGCTGGCGATTAAAGCCTTGGAGCGCATCGGTGCCCATGCCCACAACGTGGCCGAGTATGTGATTTATCAGGTGCGCGGAAAGGATATTCGGCATCAGCATCCTTAAATCACGTAGGCTGGGTTGAGGCACGAAACCCAGCCTACCAACAGTGAGGAGCTGGGTTTTCGCAAGCTCCAACCCAGCCTACGAAGGCTCGATTAAGTCCGCCAATTCGGCCAAAGATGTCAGCGCCAAATCCGCCTTCCCCGCCAACTGCCGTCGAACCTCCTCCCGCCGCTGCACCAGCACCGTAATCGTCCCCGCCGCCCGCGCCGCCGCGAGGCCGGTGGCCGAGTCCTCCACCCCCAGACACAGGCCCGACGGCGTCTCCAACCGCCGTGCCGCTTCCAGAAACACATCCGGCTCGGGTTTGCCCAGCGGCACTTGGTCGCGGGTCACAATCACCGGAAACTCGGCTTCCAGGCCCGCCAGCCGCAGGCATTGCCGGGCATAAATCCCGTCGCTGTTGGTGGCGAGGGCGTAGGGAATTTCCCGATTTCGGAACACCGCCAGCAGCGCCTCCAGGCCGGGCATTCGATCCATGCCGTGGGTGTCCAAATAATCCCGCCAATGCCGCTCGGCTAGGCGATGGAAGCGCTCCGGCTCGAAGGCCGCGCCCATTTTGGCGCGGAATGCCCGCGCCACGTCATCGGCATGACGCCCGAACAGGCCGTGACAGAATGCCTCGCTTAGCTCAATCCCAAGGTCCGACGCGGCCCGGCACCAGGCGTGGCAATAGGTCGATTCGGAATCCAGCACCAGCCCGTCCATGTCCAGGATGGCGGCGTGGAACGGGGGTAAACTTCCGTTAAGCACCCGTGGAATCCGTTTGGCCCTGTTTGAGCATGACTTTGGATTGGAACAGCCAGCACGCCGCCACGCCCAGCGCGGCCCCGGCCAGTTCCATCATGAAGGCACCCAACGCCCCATGGGGGGTGGCGCCCATCAATGGCTTGAGGATGACGAACGTCCAGACCGCCTTGGTGCCATAAAACACAATCAGAGCGCCGACGATCCATTGCAGAGGGTTGAGCTTCAACCGATCCGCGGTCAGGTAGAACCAGATGCACACAACAAAGCTGATCACGCCGCCGATCATGGGCTGCCTCCGCGAGTAGGGTTAGGGGAAGCGGGCACTTTAGCAAAGCGGGGAAGGCTTGCCTAATGGTGTTGTGGGGGTGGGCCTCAGCCCACGATTCGGCGCGGCTGTCGTGGGCTGAGGCC
>NZ_JBTEKS010000033.1:0-22247 GCF_054333355.1 Methylomagnum sp.
CTGAACACGACACTATTCCACCGTAATTCCATGCTGACCATCCACAACACCCTCACCCGCCAGAAAGAAACCTTCACCCCGATTGAGCCGGGCAAGGCCCGCATGTATGTGTGCGGCATGACCGTGTACGACTACTGCCACTTGGGCCATGCCCGCGTCATGGTGGTGTTCGACATGGTGGCCCGCTGGCTGCGGCACTCGGGGTATGAAGTCACCTACGTCCGTAACGTGACCGACATCGACGACAAGATCATCCGGCGGGCCAATGAGAATGGCGAATCCATCGGCGCTTTGACGGGCCACTTCATCGACGCCATGCACGCCGACGAGCGGGCGCTGGGCGTGTTGCCGCCGGACATCGAGCCGCGTGCCACCCAATCCATCGCCGACATGCTGACGATGATCCAGACGCTTATCGACCGGGGTTTGGCCTATGTGGGCGGCAATGGCGACGTGTTCTACGCCGTGTCGAAGTTCGAGGACTACGGCCAATTGTCTGGCAAGAACCTGGACGAACTCCGCGTCGGCGAGCGGGTGAACGTTGACGAGGCCAAGCGCGACCCGCTGGATTTCGTGCTGTGGAAGATGGCGAAACCCGGCGAGCCGTACTGGGAATCGCCCTGGGGCCAGGGGCGCCCCGGCTGGCATATCGAATGCTCGGCGATGTCCACGTGCTGCCTGGGGAATCATTTCGACATCCACGGCGGCGGCATGGACCTGCAATTCCCCCATCACGAGAACGAAATCGCCCAATCGGAAGGCGCGACCGGGGAAAAGTTCGTGAACCTGTGGATGCACAACGGCTTCGTGCGAGTGAACGAGGAGAAGATGTCCAAGTCGCTGGGCAACTTCTTCACGGTGCGGGAAATCCTGGCCCGCTATCGCCCGGAAGCGGTGCGGTTTTTCATCCTCAACAGCCATTACCGCAGCCCGCTGAATTATTGCGATGAGAATCTGGACGAGGCCAACGCGGCGTTGACCCGGTTGTACACGGCGTTGCGCGGACTGGTGTTGCCCCCTCTCCCCCAGGGAGAGGGTTGGGGTGAGGGGGTAAAAGGCTATTTCGACCGCTTCGACGCGGCCATGAACGACGACTTCAATACGCCCGAGGCCGTCGCCGTGCTGTTCGATCTGGCGCGGGAGGTGAACCGGGCGCGGTCGGCGAATCCGGCGGAAGCGGCTGTTTTGGCGGCGGTGTTGAAGGAATTGGGCGGCGTGTTGGGCTTGTTGCAGGCCGACCCGGAAGAGTTCTTGCAGGGCGGCGTCTCCGCCGAAGCGGACGGACTCAGCGCGGAAGCGATTGAAAGCTTGATTCAGCAGCGGCTCGATGCCCGCAAGAATAAGAATTGGGCGGAGGCGGATCGGATTCGCAATGAGTTGAAGGAGCAGGGGATTGTGCTGGAGGACGGGGCGGGTGGGACGACTTGGCGGCGGGAGTGAGCGAAGGACCGACTCGGTTTCAAAAACCGAGTCGGTCTAATTCACCTCAAACGTCCAACAACAACCGCACCGGGTCTTCCAGCAATTCCTTGATGGTGAAGAGGCAAGACACAGCCTCCCGCCCGTCAATAATCCGGTGATCGTAGGACAGCGCCAGATAAATCATCGGGCGGATCACGATCTGCCCATCCTCCACCACGGCCCGCTCCTTGATGGCATGCATCCCCAGGATGGCGCTCTGCGGCGGATTCAAAATCGGCGTCGAAAGCATCGAACCAAAAATACCGCCATTGGTGATGGTGAAGGTGCCGCCGTTCAATTCCTCAAAGGTCAGCTTGCCATCGCGGCCCTTCTGGCCGAATTCGTTGATGGCCTTCTCGATCTCCCCAAAGCCCAGTCCGTCAGCATTGCGCAGCACCGGCACCACCAGCCCGCGTTCACTCGACACGGCGATGCCGATGTCATAGTAATCGTGGTAAACGATGGCGTCGCCTTCCAGCGAGGCATTCAGGACGGGGAAACGCTTCAGCGCCTCCACCGCCGCCTTCACGAAGAACGACATGAAGCCCAGCTTGACCTTGTGGTCCTTCTCGAACTTGGCCCGGTACTGGTTGCGCAGGTCGAAAATCTTTTGCAGGTTCACCTCGTTGAAGGTGGTGAGCGTCGCCGTGGTGCGTTGCGCCTCGATCAGCCGTTCAGCGATGCGGGCGCGCAGCCGGGTCATGGGCACGCGGCGCTCGCCCCGGCTATCCGCTGAGGCAGATGCCGGTTTCGGCGTCGCGGCGGGTTGCGGGCGGGCCGGCGTGGCGGCGGGCGCGGGACTCGGTGCCGGAGCGGCGGTCTGGCGGCTTTGCAGATAGTCCGTGACCACCTGCTTGGTGAGTCGGCCCGCGATGGGGATGTCCGCTGGGTCCAGATTATGTTCCATCAATAAGCGCCGTACCGCCGGGCTGATGGATTGGTTGAACACGGCCCGCTGACCGAGCGGCTGGGTGGCCGGTTCGGCCTGTTCGGCGCTCTCTTGAACGGGTTCGGGGGCGGCGGTCGCAACCAACTCGGGCACCGCCACGGGGGCGGGAATGGACTCCGCCACGGCGGCGGGCTTGGCCTCGGTCTCGATCACGGCCAGCAAGTCGCCGCTGGTGACGATATCCCCCTTGCTGCGGCGGACCTCCTGCAAGATGCCGCTTTCCGGCACCGGCACTTCCAGGACCACCTTGTCGGTTTCAAGGTCCACCAAGTTTTCGTTCTTCCCCACGGCCTCGCCGGGTTTTTTGTGCCAGTCGAGCAGGGTAGCGTCGCTGACGGATTCCGGCAAATCAGGCACTTTGACTTCGATGCGCATGGACTACCTTCACGGATTGTTGTTGGGGCGCGGCGCCGAACAGGGCGTCCTGGACGACTTGTTTTTGCTGTTCGAGATGCCGGTGGAACTGGCCCACGGCGGGCGCGGCGGACATGGGCCTGCCAGCGTAGCCGAGGGTGATGTCTTTTTCGAGCAGGGACAGGAAGCGGTGCTTGATTTGATGCCACGCGCCCTGGTTCTCCGGCTCCTCCTGGCACCAGACCAGTTCCCGCAGATTCGGATAGGCGGACAATTCCCGCCGGAATTCCTCGAAGGGGAACGGATAAAGCTGCTCGATGCGGAGGATGGCGACGTGGTCCAAGTGTTCCTTGCGGCGGGTTTCCACCACGTCGTAGAACACCTTGCCGGAACACAGCACGACGCGGGTGATTTTATCGGGGTCGTGGGGGTCGATCTCGCCGATGAGGTTCTGGAACCGCCCGTCGCTCAGGTCTTCCAGCCGGGACACGGCCAGCTTGTGCCGCAGCAGGCTTTTCGGACTCATGATGACGAGGGGCTTCCGATACGGGCGCACCGCCTGCCGCCGCAGCAGATGGAAAATCTGCGCCGGGGTGGTGGGCACGCAGACCTGAATGTTCTGCTCGGCGCAGAGTTGCAGATAGCGTTCCAGCCGGGCGGAGGAATGTTCCGGCCCCTGGCCTTCGTAGCCATGGGGCAGCAGCATGGTGAGTCCGCACAAGCGGCCCCATTTGGTCTCGCCCGACGCGATGAACTGGTCGATGACCACCTGGGCGTTGTTGGCGAAGTCGCCGAATTGGGCCTCCCAAATCACCAGCGTTTCCGCCTCGGAACTGGCGTAGCCGTATTCGAAACCCAACACGCCCTCCTCCGACAGCAGCGAGTCGTAGATGTGCAAACGGCCCTTGGCTTGCGGCAGATGTTGCAGCGGCACGTAGGAGAAACCGGCCTCCTGGTCGTGCAACACGGCGTGGCGGTGGAAGAAGGTGCCGCGTCCCACGTCCTGGCCGCTGAGCCGGACGTTGTGGCCCTGCGCCAGCAGGGAGGCGTAAGCCAGATTCTCGCCGAAGCCCCAGTCCATGGGGATTTCGCCCTCCGCCATCTTGCGGCGGCTGTCGAGAATCGCGGCGGTGCGGGGATGCAGGGAGAAGTTGTCCGGCACCCGCAGAAGCTGGAGCGCCAGCGCCCGCGCCGTTTCGACCGGCACGCTCGAATCGTAGGCGACGGTCCATTCCTTGCCGAGATAGGGTTCCCAGTTGGTCCGTGGGTAATGGCTGGTTTCCGACACCACCGGGCGGGACACCACCTCGTTGCGCTTGAGGGCGTTCTGGTAGTCCTCCTCCATGCGCTGCTCGTCCTCGCGGGTGATGACGCCCTCCGCGATGAGCGTGTCGGCGTAGAGCTTGCGGATGGGCGGATGCTGGCGGATGTAGCGGTACATCACCGGCTGGGTCACGGCGGGTTCGTCCGCCTCGTTGTGGCCGTGGCGGCGGTAGCAAATCAGGTCGATGACCACGTCCCGGTTGAACTTCATCCGGTAGTCGATGGCCAGCCGGGTGACGAACAGCACGGCTTCCGGGTCGTCGCAATTCACATGGAACACCGGCGCCTGGACCATGTTCGCCACGTCGGTGCAATACAGCGTCGAGCGGGCGTCGAAGGGGTTGCTGGTGGTGAAGCCGATCTGGTTGTTGACCACGATATGGATGGTGCCGCCCGTGGTGTAGGCGCGGGTCTCGGCCATTTGCAGGGTCTCCATGACCACGCCCTGGCCCGCGAAGGCCGCGTCGCCGTGGACCAGCACCGCCAGCACTTCATCCTCGCCATTGCCTTTGCGGCGGTCCTGGCGGGCGCGGACGGAGCCTTCCACCACCGGGCTGATGATTTCCAAATGGGAAGGATTGAACGCCAAGGTCAAATGCAGGGGGCCAGTGGAGGTCTCGATGTCCGACGAGAAGCCCATGTGGTACTTCACGTCGCCGGTGCCGGCATAGGGCGAGGCGCTTTCGTAGTTGCCCTCGAATTCCTGGAACAAGGCGCTGGGCTTCTTGCCGAGGATGTTGACCAGCACGTTCAACCGGCCCCGGTGCGCCATGCCAATCACCAGTTCGCTGGTGCCCTGCTCGCCCGCCCGCTGGATCAGTTCGTCGAGCAGCGGAATCAAGGTTTCCGCGCCCTCCAGGGAGAAGCGCTTCTGCCCCACATACTTGCGGTGCAGGTATTTCTCGATGCCCTCGGCGGCGGTGAGGACTTTCAGCAGCGCTTTCTTCTTTTCGGGGTCCGGGAAAGTCTTGGTCAGGGTGCTTTCCAGCCAATCCTGCACCCACTGCTTAATATCGCTATCGACGATGTGCATATACTCCGCGCCGATACTGCCGCAATAGGTTTGCCGCAGCAGGGCGATGATTTCCCTTAAGGGGAGCTTCATCGAGTTTTGCAGAATGTCGATGTAAAACTCGCGGTCGAGGTCGGTGGCGGTCAGGCCGTAATGGGCCGGGTCCAAATCCTTGAGGGCTGGCGGCGGTGCCAGCTTCAGGGGGTTGTTGTCGGCGGCTTGATGGCCTCGGGTGCGGTACTGGTAGATAAGCTGATCGACCGCCGTTTGCTTGCGGAAAATCTCCTCGATCTCCGCATCGCTGCGGGCGAGCGGGGCTTCCGCCTGCGCTGCCAGGACGGGCGCGAGTTGGGTGCCGAGGGCCGCGTCCTGTTCGATGGCGCGGAATTTTTCCCGCCAGCTGGCATCGACGGACTCGGGATCGTGGAGGAATTGTTCATAGAGGTCTTCGAGAAAACCGACATTGTCTTCGGCGAAGGCCGAGGTTTCTTCGAAAAAGGGTTGGAGCTTGCTCATGGTGCCGTTCCGGGATGTCCGTGCAGTCTTGTCGTGATGTTCTGGAATGCTGTCTCGGCGGCGGGCGGTGCCTGCCTGGCTCGCCCAGGAGACCTCATAATGGAAAGACAAGTTTGTCTTGGGATTTATCTTGCCTCGTGGTAATGACTCGGATTGCGTCGCACGGGAAATGGGGCAAGGTCGGCGGGATAAGACCTGCGCGAATTTCATTGGTTGATGTCGCCCACGGTCTTTTGGAAGCGCCGTCTAGGGGTAATTTTACTTTAGTTTGCGACCGCGCCGAACGAAACTACAAGAAGGCCATGGGGTGAATAATTACCTTTTCCTGAAACACAAAAGACATTAATCGACAATGCAGGTAGGGGAAATATCCGGCCAGCCAGCGCCAGCCCCTTGAGGGCGCGGTGCCGGAAGTCTGTAGGCCGGGCTTTAGCCCGATCCTGTCGCTCCGTTTGCCCCGGCGTCGGGCTAAAGCCCGACCAACACCCTTGGATGGTGAATCAGCGTGTGCGCCTGGAGTCCAAGCTTCAGTTTGGGCGTCTCTCCAAAGGCTGACGCCTTCGTCCGAACCAAAGTTTGGACTCCCGAACCAGAATGGCTTAATTGACCCCGCCGTTCCGCACGCCATCCAAGCCGCCGAGTGGCGGGGCTATGCTATTCCCGACCAAAACGCTTGGATGTTCGCCGCCCCCATGGGAGAATCCGGGTAGCGATTGACATAAATCCTCTCCCCCTATGAACGCTAGCCACACCGCTTCCGCTTCCCTGATCGACCGCTTCGGGCGGCGCGTCAACTATGTCCGCCTGTCCATCACCGACCGCTGCGACTTCCGCTGCGTGTACTGCATGAGCGAGGACATGGAATTCCTGCCCCGCGCCCAAATCCTGACGCTGGAAGAAATCTTCGCCACCGCCCGCGCCTTCGTCGAGCTGGGCGTGGACAAAATCCGCGTCACGGGCGGGGAGCCGCTGGTGCGGCGGGGCGCCGTGGATTTGCTGCGGCAAATCGGCGGGCTGCAAGGCTTGCGGGAGCTGGTGCTGACCACCAACGGCTCGCAACTGGAAAAGACCGCCGCCGAACTCAAAGCCGCCGGGGTCAAGCGGATCAACATCAGCCTGGATTCACTGGACGCGGGCCGGTTCCGGCGGATGACCCGGATCGGCGACTTGGGGCAGGTGTTGCGGGGAATCGACGCGGCGCTGGCGGCGGGGTTCGAGCGGATCAAGCTGAACGCCGTGGTGTTGAAGAACCGCAATCACGACGAAGTGGCCGACTTGGTGGCCTACGCGACGGCCAAGAAGATCGACATCAGCTTCATCGAGGAAATGCCCTTGGGGCTGGTGGGCGACCACGACCGGGCCGAGCAATATTATTCCAGCGACGCCATCCGCCGGGACTTGGAGCAGCATTTCGATTTGCTCCCCAGCACCGAATCCACCGGCGGGCCGTCCCGTTATTTCCGGGTGGCGGGCACCGATACGCGGGTCGGCTTCATTTCGCCCCACAGCCACAATTTCTGCGGCACCTGCAACCGGGTCCGCGTCACCGCCGAGGGCCGCTTGCTGCTGTGCCTGGGCAACGAGCATTCCGTGGATTTAAAGCGGGTGCTTAGGGCCAATCCCGACGACACGGGCAAGCTCCAGCAGGCCATCGTCGAAGCCATGGCCCTCAAGCCGGAGCGCCATCATTTCGACATTAAGGCCCAGCCGGTCATTTTCCGGCACATGAACGCGACCGGCGGGTGAGCTTGGTGGGAATGTGGGCGGGATCGTGGGAGCGGGCTTCAGCCCGCGACAGCCTTGCCGCTTCGTGGGCTGAAGCCCACTCCCACCGTTCACGCTTGATCCGCCCGCGACAGCTTTAAAGGCCCACGCCTACCCTGACAGATATTCACCGCGCCGTATAAAGGAACTGCGCCTCCACCCGCTGCAAGCGCTCGGCCACCCGCTGGTTTTCCCTCCGCATCGCGGCGATTTCGTCCCGTTGCGACTGGATCAACCGGCGTTGTTCCTCGGCCAGCTTGCGCTGCTCCTCCACCAGCTTGTACAAGCCCTGAATCGCCGCCAGGGCCACGCCGTCGGCGTCCACGGTGGCGATGGTTTTGTCGTTCTCGCCCAACTGGAAGGCGGCGCGGAAGTCCTGGGCCATGGGGCCGATGTGGCGGATGTCGTCCGCCTGGGTCTTGTAGTTCCAGGTCTGCATGGGCAGGGCGGCGACTTTTTCCAGCACTTGCCGGCCATCCACCGGGGCGAGGTTCTCCTTGGCGTTGCGGTCGCTGAGGGATGTCCAGGTGCCGGAGCCGGCGCTTAGCTGGACGCCAGCGGTGGGAATCCCGGAGATGCCATCTATGGCGGTGACCAGTCGCACCCCGCCGGTCGCTCGCACCGAGAACTCATTGGCGGCGGTGGAGCTGAACGCGATGTCGTCGGTATCTGCCCACACGAACGCGCCGTTGTGCTGCGCCTGGGCCTGGAATCCGGCAGCGAAGCTCCAAACGCCGCTGGCGGTGTTGGACGAGCCGCCCGCGACGATGCTGCTGTTACCGCTAGCGGTGTTGTTACTCCCACCTGCCACAACGCTGGTGTCCCCGCTGGCGGCGTTGTTAACCCCCCCCACCACAACGCTGTTGATTCCGCTGGCAGTGTTGATGACTCCGCCCGCGACCGTGCTTTTATCTCCGCTGGCGGTGTTGTGGTACCCGCCCGCGACCGTGCTTTCCCGTCCGCTGGCGGTGTTATCGGCTCCGCCCGCGACCGTGGCGTTGTTCCTATCCGCCGTGGTTCCGCCGTTGTCGCCCGCCCGGTTGCCGCTGCCGCCGCCCACCGTGCCGAAATCGTCCGTGATACGGTTGATGCTGTCGGACCGGCCACCGCCCCCGACGACGGCGCCCTTGACCCCAGCGACGACGGTGTTCCCGGCATGCCCGCCGATGAGGTTGGGCGCGTCCCCAGCCACCCCGTCGTGGGTAAATCGCAAGACCGGCTCGTTGTTGACCTTGACGACCAGCGGGTTAAGGTTGTCGGTGGTGCCGATGAACTGAGCGGCATTGCTGGCGTTGCCGGCCAGGCTCCAAGCGCTGTTGGCTTGCCAGGTGCCGTTGCCGCTTGCGTCGGATGTCAGCACCCTGCCCGCGCCGGGGGTGCCCGCGTTGGGCAGGCTCAGGAAGGGCGTCACCAGCCGCACCCCGCCGCTGGCCCGCACCGAGAACTCATTGGCGGCGGTGGAGGCGAACCATTCCCCGGCATTATCCGCCCATACGAAGGCGCTGCTGTGCTGTGCTTGGGCCTGCCGTCCGGCGGCGAAGCTCCGCATGCCGCTGGCGGTGTTGTGGTGCCCGCCCCCGACCGTGCTCGTGGCGCCGCTGGCGGTGTTGCCGAGTCCGCCCGCGACCGTGGCGTGGTTCCTATCCGTCGTGGTTCCGCCGTTGTCGCCCGCCCGGTTGCCGCTGCCGCCGCCCACCGCGCCGAAGTCGTCCGTGACGAGATTGAATGCGTTGGTCAGGCCGCCGCCCCCGACGACGGCGCCCCTCACCCCGGCGACGACGGTGTTCCCGGCATGCCCGCCGATGAGATTGGGCGCGTCCCCGGCCACACCGTCATGGGCGAACCGCAAGACCGTCTCGTTATCGATCTTGAGGACCAGCGGATGGGCATTGTCGGTGGTGCCGATGAAGGCGGCGGGGCCGCTGGCGTTGCCGGCCAGGCTCCAGCCGCTGGCGGCTTGCCAGGTGGCGTTGCCGCTTGCGTCGGAGGTCAGCACCTGGCCCGCGCTGGGGAAGCCGCTGATCAGCCTTAAACTTGAGAAACTACCCGCCGCAGGCGTGAAGCTGCCGATGGGCGTGCCATCAATTAAGCCACCGAAAAGGGTTAGGTTATTCGCTATCTGGGTGTCGCTCAGGGTGCCAAAGATGTCGGCGGCGGGGATCGTGTCTCTGGCCAGGACCGGCCCGGTGCCGGTGCCGACCAGATAGCCGGTCAGGCTGGTGGCGCCGGTGCCGCCGTTGGCGACCGGCACCGTGCCCAGGCCGAGGGCCGGGGCGGTGGTGCCGTTGGCGACCGTCAGCGGGGCGCTGGCGGTCACCGAGGCGATGCCGGTAGCGGGAGCCTGCCAGGTGCCGTTGCCGGCGGCGTCGGAGGTCAGCACCTTGCCCGCGCCGGGGGTGCCCGTGCCGGGCAGGCTCAGGGAGGGCGTCACCAGCCGCACCCCGCCGCTGGCGCGCACCGAGAACTCATTGGCGGCGGTGGAGGCGAACGGGCCGCCGGAACCATCCGCCCACACGAACGCGCCGTCGTGTTGCGCCTGGGCTTGCTGCCCGGCGGCGAAGCTCCAAGTGCCGCTGGCGGTGTTTTGAGTCCCGCCCGCCACCATGCTGGCGGCACCGCTGGCGGTGTTGGTGTCGCCGCCCGCCACGACGCTGTAGGTTCCGTCGGCGGTGTTGTGGTACCCGCCTCCGACCGTGCTCATGGTGTCGCTGGCGGTGTTGCCGAATCCGCCCGCGACCGTGGCGTGGTTCCTATCCGTCGTGGTTCCGCCGTTGTCGCCCGCCCGGTTGCCGCTGCCGCCGCCCACTGCGCCGAAGTCGTCCGTGACGAGATTGGCTAAACCGGCCAAGCCGCCGCCACCGATGAAAGCGCCCCTCACCGCTGGCGGAGCGTTGTTCCCGGAGTATCCGCCGACGAGGTTGGGCGCGTCCCCGGCCACACCGTCATGGGCGAACCGCAGGGCCGACTCGTTGTTGACCTTGATGACCAACGGATGGCTGTTGTCGGTGGTGCCGATGAAAGCGGCCGGGCCGCTGGCGTTGCCGGCCAGGCCCCAGCCGTCGGCGGCGGGTTGCCAGGTGGCGTTGCCGGAAGCGTCGGAGGTGAGCACCTTGCCCGCAGCGGGGTCGCCGCCGGTCACCTTCAGGGTGGTGAAGGCGCCCGCCGCCGGGGTGGTGCCGCCGATGGGCGTGGCGTCGATGCTGCCGCCGCCGAGGGTCAGACTGTCCGCCACCTGGGCGTCGGTTAGGGTGCCGCCGATGTCCGTGGCGGGGATGGTCGCCGAAGCCGTGACCGGCCCGGTGCCGGTGCCGACCAGATAGCCCGTCAGGCTGGTGGCGCCGGTGCCGCCGTTGGCGACCGGCACGGTGCCCAAGCTGATGGCCGGGGCGGTGGTGCCGTTGGCGACCGACAGCGGAGCGCTGGCGGTCACCGAGGCGATGCCGCTGGCCGGGGCCTGCCAAGTGCCCTTGCCGGCGGCGTCGGAGGTCAACACCTTGCCCGCACCGGGGTTGCCCGCCGTGGGCAGATTCAAAGAGGGCGTCACCAGCCGCACCCCGCCGCTGGCGCGCACCGAGAATTCATGGTCGGCGGTGGAGGCGAACGGGTCGCCGGAACCATCCGCCCACACGAACGCGGCCTGATGTTCCGCCCGAGCTTGCTGGCCGGCGGCGAAGCTGCCGAAGCCGCTGGCGATGTTGTTGGACCCGCCCGGCACGGTACTCAAGAAGCCGCTGGCGGTGTTGTCGGCCCCGCCCGCAACGGTGCTTGCCCTGCCGCTGGCGGTGTTGTCCGTCCCGCCCGCGACGGTGCTGTAGGTGCTATCGGTCGTGGTTCCGCCGTGGTCGCCCGCCCGGTTGTGCAGGCCGCCGCCCACCGTGCCGAAATCATCCGTGACGAGGTTGGTAGCGTTGTTACTCCCGACCAATAAGCCGCCACCGCCGATGACCGCGCCCTTCGCCCCGCTCGTGACGGTATTCCCCGCATGACCGCCGATCAGGTTGGGCGGGTCTCCGGCCACGCCGTCGTGGGTGAAGCGCAGAGCCGCTTCGTTGTTGACCTTGATGGCCAGCGGGTTAAGGTTGTCGGTGGTGCCGATGAACTGGCTGGCGTCGCTGGCGTTACCGATGAGGCTCCAGCCGTTGCTGGCGGGAAGTTGCCAACTGGCGGTGCCATCCGCGTCGGAGGTCAGCACTCTGCCCAAGGTGGGGCTACCACCAAGCACTTTCAGGCTGATAAAGCTGCCCGTCTCCGCCGCGAAGCTACCGCTCGCGTCGCGCTTGACCAGCGTGTGCGGCGTGTTGGTGGCGGTGGCGGCAGTGACGGCCTGCTCGGCGGCGTGAATATTGGCGGCGCTGGAGCCGCCCACCTGAGTCACTACGGTGGCCCCTTGGCTGCCGGTGATGTCGCCGCTCAGTGCGCCAGTGAAATTGACCGCGCTGCCCGCCAACTGGATGTCCAGATAGGCGGGATGGCTGGTTTGGATGGACTCCTTGCTGTCGAAGCTGAGCGCGGCGGTGGGCGTGTCCGGGGCGGGGTCTAGGGCTAGTTCGAGGGTGGCTCCCGCCGGATTGAAGGCGCTTTGCGCCAGGGTGGTCACATCCACCAAGTAATAAGTGTTGGCCTTCGCAATCGTGCCGCTGGTGGCGGGCGTCCCGGTGAAGGCGAGTGGGGTAGCGGCGGTGGCGGTGGCCTCGCTCCAGGGCGTGGCGGCGTCGATGGCCCGGATTCTCAGTTGACCCGTGGCGGGGACGCTCTTGGTGAAGAACACCAGCGTGGCGCGGGTGATGTCGCTGGGGAGGGTGTTGATGGGCAGGGCGGACAGGTCGAAGCGCAATAACCCTTTGGCGGCGGGGCCGATGCTGATGGTGGGCGAGCTGCCGACATTGCCGGGGGCAAGGTGAGCGTCGGCGATGACAGGCGCCGTGATCGCCTGGGCGGATAAGGGGAAGGCGCCGGTCAGCAGCAGGGCCGCTGTGAGGGGAGTCAGGCGTGTGTTCATGGGGTTTCTCACTTTATGGTTGTTGTTTGGCGCGAAGTAACCGGCTCGCCACACAGCCATTAGAGCTAGCCAAATCCCGGAATACAAGGCAACTTTTACCTTGCATCTTCGCGGCGCACCGGAAGTGAGGAGAAATTTTCAGCCCCGCCAGGTAAGGCGCAAGGCAGGCCTTGCGCTCCCGCCCCCGCGTTGGCTGAACTTCATGGCTAATCAGGAAACAGAAAAGCCGCACCCGAATCCCCGCCGACGCAGGGGTTCAAGCGCGGCCATCAATCAGGCGGCGGCTTAGCCCAGCCGTTGCACGAGCGCCGCCCGCTGGAACGCGAAGCTCTTGGACAGGAACATGAGGACGCCCCGTCCCCAGACATTCAGCCCATGGCTCTTGATCCAAGTCGGCAACAGGCGCAGGGCGTGGGAGGCCACCACCAGATATTGGGTGGCGAGGGACAGAATGCTGCTATCCAGCGTGGACAACAGCGCCATGGAGCGCTGCCGCCCGACCGGGCTGGAACGCCAGTAGGAGAAGATGCATTGGCTGAGCAGCAGGGCTTCCGGCGTCTCGGCCAGGAAGGCTTCCCGCAGTTCTTCCGCCAGGGTGCGGCGGGTCAATTGCAAGCGGCCACAGACGCGGGCGTATTGGCGCAGGGCGGCGGGCACGTCGAGCTGGTTGTCGCGCAGGGCGTCCCGCAGCACGAAGGCGTCCTTCACGGCGGCGGTGATGCCGGAGGCGGTGAGCGGATGGCAGCAGCCCCGCGCATCGCCGATCAGGGCCAGATTGGCCTTGACGCTTAACTCCGGGACGATGCAGTAATTGGCGGCGGCGAGGGGCTTGCCCGCCGCCAGTTCCGCCTCGACATCCGCCCTGAAATCCGCCGGGAAGGCTTGCAGGTGGGTGCGGATCGACTCGTCCGAATCGGCGCCCTTCAACACCTCGAACATCACCCGCGCCCGGCCCTCGCCGATGGCGTAGGCATAGGACACGCCCGCCGGATTTAGGAAGATGTTGCCGAAGCCCTTGTTGGGCAGGCGCGTGTCGTCCACCTCCACGCCCATCATCCCGGAATAGCGCTGGGTGGCGTGGGCAATGCCCGTCATCTTCCGCACCTGGGACATGGGACCATCGGCGCCCAGAATCAGCCGCGCCTCGATCCGGCTGGTTTCGCCGTTCTCATCCCGCACCACGGCGGCGTAGGGCTGGCCCGGCTCGGCGTCCATGCTCACCACCCGCGCGCCCATACGCACGCTGACGCCCGCAAACCCCTGGACCGTATCGAGCAGGCGCTTTTTCAACAGGCTGTGCTCGATGGCGAGTCCGTGGGGGTGGCGGCCATGGATTTCGCCATAGGGCAGCACCACCGGGTCGGTTTGCTCCTGGCCGAAGGGGAAGACCGCGAAGCCCTGGACCGCCGCGCCCAGGCCCGCGTCCTCATTCAGCAAACCCAACTGGTAAAGGCCGTCAATGCCGGGCGGGTGGACCAACTCGCCCGCCAAGCGCCTGCCGTGGGCGCTGCCCGGCTCGACGATAAGAATCCGCATCCCCAGTTGCGACAGCGCCGCCGCCGCCGCCGCCCCGGCAATGCCGCCACCGATGACCAAGACATCCACGTTCTCGGTGTTGAGCTTGTTTTCTTGCATGGTCGATTCCTCTGGATTCCCCGGATACTCAAAGCCGGTCAGGTTGTTGCTGATAAACTCGTTCAAAAATCCCCCTTGTCATCGTTATGTAAATACAAAACCTAAATAAAGCTAGGGTGGGCACGTCCCCATGCCCACCGACTTTTGTTATGCCCGCCTAGCCATGACTGGGCGGGCATGTATTCTGGTGGGCATGGGGACATGTCCACCCCATGCGGATTCCCGATACCATTTTTTGGAGCCTCGGGCAAAACAGACGGATAACATCCTTTGGAGGGAGGTTATCCGTTTTCAAGGAAACCCGGAGATTCCCAAATTATAGGTATTCTGGCGAACTATCCCGCGTTCCCCAATACCGTTTTAGGGGACAGCGTATTCACTCAGCGGGTATGCGAAAACCTAGTCATTCGTAGGGTGGGTTGGGCGCACACGGCGAAAGGCTTGCGAATTCTTTGAAGATTCGCTGTGCGCCGTAACCCACCATGCCGGTTATTGACGGACGCCCCCCGTCAGCCGCGCATAGCGGGCCAGCGCCCACGTCGGGAAATACGTGTGGTACAGGCGATAATCCAGCATGGCGGCGCCGAAGAAAACCCCGTTCACCGCCCGCTTCGGCCAATCGCCGTCGGCCTGTTGTTGATCCATCAGCCATTCGAACCCACGCGCCACGGCGGGATGGTCGGGCGGCACCATATCCAAAAGCGCCAGCAGCGCCCAAGCGGTCATCACCGGCTGACTCTGTGAATGCTCGACGTAGTGGCCCACCAAGCAACTGGAATAATGCTCGCCCCAGCCGCCGTCGGCCCGTTGCTTGCCGATGAGCCAGCGGGCGGCGGCTTGCAGCGCCGGATCATCCGCCGGGACGCCCGCCGTCCGCAGCCCCTTCGCCACATGGAAGATCGCGTAGGTGTAATTGATGCCCCAGAAGCCCGGCCAGGAGCCGTCGGCCAATTGGGCTTGGCGCAGCAGGGCGATGGCTTGGGTGATCGCGGTGCCGATCTCGCCGCCAGTGAAGTCGGGATGGTGCTTCCGGTAATGGCTGAGCGCCGCCAGAGACGAGGCGGTGCATTCAAGATAGGAAAGCTCGGTCATGCACTGGCCGAACATTTCCGAGGGGTTAATCATTTCCAGCAGCTTGCCCGCCCGACGCCGCTCGTAGGTGCCGAAACCGCCATCGGCGTTCCGCCGCGACAGGATGAAACGCACGGCGGATTGCAGGCGTTCCGCCGGGAAGGGTTGGGCGATGGGAAAATCGTCGGGGCGCTCGTAGAGGAGGAGCAGGGCGCTCAAGGCTTCGGCGGTGCAATCGCTGACCGGCCAGCGGTGCTGCCCGTCGGAGAAACACCAGCCACCCACGGACCTATCCCGCCACGCGGCCTGATAATCGGGCAATTCCTCGGTGGCCTGCACCCGTTCCAAAAAGCCGTGGGCGTTTGCCACGGCTGGCGGCGCATCGTCCACCACGTCCGGCGCTTCCGCCAGGGCTTGCAGGGCAAAGGCGGTGTCCCAGGTGTTGGAGCGGGCGCCCACGTAGCGGATGCCTTCCTCATCGTCGGTCCAGCGCCAGGCTTCCGCGCCTTCCAGGCTGGGCTTTAATTCCGGGTGGTTCTGGTCGTGGGCGAAAATCGCGAGGCAATTCAGCAAGCCGTTGACCGGGGAAACGCCCTGATAGCGGGTGGCCTGCTGCTCGTAAACGATGCGCTCGAAACAGGCGGCCAGCCCTTTGCGGCGCGGACCCGCGAGGGGGGATCGCTCGTAAGCGGCCAGCAAGTCATAGATGGCCCGCAGCACCGGACTGATGGGCACGTACACATCGCCGGGCGCGAGGCTGTGGCGCAGGGCGGCGAAGTTAATGGATTCGTAAGGCTCTGGGTAAAGCTCCCGGCGGAGTTCATCGCGCAGGCCATGCGGCAGCGTCGCGACGAACCGCACGCCGAACAGATAGGCAATCCCCAGATAAATCAGCCGGGTGTGGCAATAGAAGCGGCGCGGGTGGAACGGCAGCCATTCCGGCAGGATGAACAACTCGGGCGGGATGGAGTTCAGCCCCTGGTATTCGTACAGCCCCAGCATCGCCAGCCAGAACTTGCCCCAGGTGGGAATGCCCTTCACGCCGCCGGGCTGGGCGTCGAGCCAGGCGCGGGCTTGGGTCGGCATCGCGGCGTCGGCGGGTTCGCCCAAAAAGCGCAACGCCACGTAGGCCAGCGTCGTGAAGAACACATAGCCGGGCGATTCGGAGTGCATTCCCCAAGAGCCGTCGGCGCTTTGGTAATACTTGAAATGCCGGATGATGTCCGCCCGCTCTGCCGCTGAATAGGGTGCCCCGACCACGGTGCGGACGATCACCGCCTGGGCCAAAATCATGACGCACCAGACCATTTCGCCTTCCCAGTCGCCGCCCGGCTTTTGCACGGCCAGCAAGCGGCGCAGGGCGCGGCGGGCCGATTCGGTGAGGCGGGATACGGGGGGGGCTTCCGAACCGGCATCCTTGCCCGAGAAAGCGTCGTGTTGATGTATCAAGCTATTTTTGTTCTTGAGGTGGTTGGCTTCGGCCACTCGCGGGGCGGCGCAAAGCCATGATGAAAAGAGCGAGGCAAGCCCGGTTCAAAGTTCCATGAGGCCCGGGGGCCACCCAGCGAAGCGCGGTCATTGTGCGGGAAAGCCGTCCAGCCGTCCAGTTTTTCCCAATTAAACCATAAGGTTACGAGTCAGAACGTTTCAGGCTCCGAACAGCGCGATGCGTATCATGGACAAAATGCCCTGTGCCCGCCTGGCGAGGCTGGGGCTGTCCGCAATGGGATACACGCCCGGCAAAGCCTGGCCTTTCGCCAGTTTGCTCAAGCGCTGTTTAACGGGGGCTTCCAGCTTGCCGTCCGCCGCCAGCTCCATGAACATGGCCTTCACGTTGCCCAGGTCGAAAAAGTCCCGCTGCCAGCACCACTGATAATTCCCGCCATAGCGAAACCACGAGCCGCCCACGCCGGCCACCTCGTAATCGCTGCCATCGGCCCGCTTGACCGGCGCGACTTGCCGCCATATCCCGATGACCTCGCCCTGCTTCTCGTCGATGAGGATTTTCTCGTAGGGGTAGCGCCATTTCTCGAAGCCTTCCATGTGGACGCCCAGCGCCCATTCTTCGATTTCTTTTCTACCCTTGGCGATGAATTCCCGATTCGGCCCCATATTCCAGCTATATTCCGCGTCCTCGGTATACATGGCACCGAGATTCTTAATCCAATCCCCTTCCTGCTCCGATTGCTTATTCGCCGCCAGCCAGCGGGATACCATTTCTTCTAGTTCGGCGCGGTTATATTCGGACATGAAATATTCCTAAATTCAATGATAGGGATAGTTAATAATATTGACGAAAAACAACATGCGATGTGGGCGCAAATCACGCCGCGATGATACCATCCTTCCCTTTTTCCCCGCAGCCACTTTCGCCCGGTATTGGAGCAAATCAATGGGTCACGATAATTACAAAGAGCCGCCGAAACTCCCCGGCGGGCTTCCCCTGGTCGGACATATCCCGCAGTTCGGCAAGAACCCCCACGCCTTCATGATGCGGCTGCGGCAGCAACTCGGCGATGTGGCCGAGTTCAAATTCTTCCACCAAAACATGGTGTTGTTGACCGGACCCGAGGCCAGCGAAGCCTTCTACCGCGCCCCCGACGACGTGCTGGACCAGGCACCCGCCTACAAGCTGATGACGCCGATTTTCGGCAAGGGCGTGGTGTTCGACGCGCCCATCCCCAAAAAGAACCAGCAATTGCAAATGCTCATGCCGGCCCTGCGGGATAAGCCCATGCGGACCTATTCCGACGTGATCGTCGGCGAGGTGCTAGGCATGGTGAAGGATTGGGGCGAGGCGGGGCAGGTCGATCTGCTGGAATTCACCAAGGAACTGACCATCTACACCGCCAGCCATTGCTTGCTCGGCTCCGAATTCCGCCACGAACTCAGCGCCGAATTCGCCGAGGTCTACCACGACCTGGAACGCAGCCTGCAACCCATCGCCTACGTGTTCCCCAACCTGCCCTTGCCCGCGTTCAAGCGCCGCGACCGGGCGCGGATCAAGCTGCACGGCATGGTCGAGCAAATCATGGCGAAGCGTGCCCAATCCGCCGAGAAAAGCACCAACGTCTTCCAAATGCTCATCGACGCCAGCTACGAGGACGGCAGCAAGCTCAGCTCCCACGAAATCACCGGGATGCTCACCGCCGCCGTGTTCGCCGGGCACCACACCAGCTCCGGCACCGCCGCCTGGGTATTGATCGAGTTATTGAGAAACCCCGAGGAACTGCGAAAAGTCGTCGCGGAATTGGACGAGTTATTCGGCACCGATGGGAAAGTCACCTTCGAATCATTGCGGCAAATACCCCGGCTTGAAAATGTCATCAAGGAAGTATTGCGCCTGCATCCGCCGTTGATTCTGTTGATGCGGAAAGTGATGAAGGATTTTCACGTCAAGGATTATGTCATCAAGGCGGGAAAATTCGTCTGCGCCGCGCCGTCGGTTTCCCACAGAATCCCCGAATTATTCACCGATCCTGAGAAATTCGATCCCGACCGTTATTCTTCCGAACGGGCCGAGGATAAAAACCAATATGGCTGGCAAGCCTTCGGCGGCGGGCGGCATAAATGTTCCGGCAACGCCTTTGCTTTATTTCAGCTAAAAGCCATTTTCTGCGTGCTGCTGCGGGAGTATGAATTTGAATTGGTCAACCCGGCGGAGAGCTATCGGGACGATTATACGAAAATGGTGGTGGAACCCGGTTCGCCGTGCCCGATTCGTTACCGGCGGCGGCAGGCCCGTGATTTGGAGATGGTTCAATCTGGCGCCGAAAACGGGGTAATCGAGGCCGTTAGCGGGAAGTTCCGAATCGCTGTCGATTGGGATTTATGCAAGGGCCACGCGAATTGCATGTCGGAAGCGCCGGAGATATTCCATGTCGATGAAACTGGGAAACTCACGGTGCTGGATGATAACCCGCCGGAAGAATTAATCGCGAAGGCGCGGGCGGCGGAGAAATATTGTCCGAGTGGGGCCGTCAAGGTTATCGAGTAAATCAAATACTGATCGTTTTAGGCGATTTCCATGAAAAGACATACCTGTAGGATGGGTAGAGCGGAGCGAAACCCATCACCCTGGGTCCGGCTCGATGGGTTTCGCGAGTACGCTCTACCCATCCTACATCCAGATCAACGGTGACAAGCATTTTCGGAAATCACCTTAAAGAAACCGCGCCACGAGGAAACCATGACCAACACGCCTAAACCAACCCTCGAAGAAGTCCTGCCCGAAGCCCGTGCGTTCCACCGGGCTTTCAATTCACTCATGCTGGCGACCGCCGACGCGGCGGGCCGGCCCTACGCCAGCTACGCGGTGCATGTCGCCGACGAGTGGGGGCGCTTCCACATCTACATCAGCGAACTGGCCGCCCACACGGGCCATCTGCGGGCGCGGGATAGGGCCAGCGTCCTGTTCATCGAGGACGAGAGCCAAGCCAATCACCTATTCGCCCGCCAGCGATTGACCTGCGATTGCCGGGCGGAATGGATGCCTCGCGACACGCCCGCTTGGCATGAAGCGATGGACCGCTTCGTGGCAAAACACGGCAAGTTCATGGAGATGCTGAAAGGCTTGGCGGATTTCCAATTGTTCCGGCTGGTGCCGGAGACGGCGGTGTATGTGCGGGGCTTCGGGCAGGCGTATGAACTGAGCGGCGAGCAATTGAGTGAAATCCGCCACATCAACGGCCAGGGCCACCGGCCAACCCAGCAGGGCGCGGCGGCGCTTAAGGCCGATCCTTGAGGTACTGATTCATCAAGGCGCGGGCGATGGGCGCGGCCACCGAGCCGCCGTGTCCGCCATGCTCGGCGATGACCACGACGGCGATGCGCGGCTCCTCCGCCGGGGCGAAGCCCACGAACCAGGCGTGGTCGCGCATGGATTTCTTGATGTTCATCTTGCTGTATTCCTGGCCCTGCCCGACCGTGAACACCTGGGCCGTGCCGGTCTTGCCCGCGATGTGATAGCGCAGCCCCGGCGCGATTCCCTTGGCCGTGCCCTTCTGGCTGTGGACCACGTCGATCATGGCGTTCACGACGGCCTGCCAGCGCCGGTCGTCGAGCTTGCCCAGCGGCTCGTCGCCCTGGCGCGGGTAAGGATTCTCCACCTCGTAAGCCGCCTTGAGGCTGCTGACCAAACGCGGCTCCACATTGCGGCCATGGTTCGCCAGCATGGCGACGGCGCGGGCCAGTTGCAGCGGCGTGGCCTGCACCGAGCCTTGGCCGATGCCCGCGATGAGGGTTTCGCCCGGTTGCCAAGGGGTTTTGCGGCGCTTGCGTTTCCATTCTTGATTGGGGAACAGCCCGGATTTCTCGCCTTCGAGGTCGATGCCGGTGCGCTGCCCGAAGCCGAACTTCGCCATGTACTCTTGCAGGCGGTCGATGCCGATGCGGTGGGCGAGGTCGTAGAAATACACGTCGCAGGATTGGACGATGGCGAGGTGCATGTCGGTGGTGCCATGCCCACCCTTTCGCCAGTCGCGGAATTTATGCTCGGAACCGGGCAGGCGATAATAGCCGGGGCAGTACACCCGCTGGTCGGCGGTGAGCTTGATGGTTTCCATCCCCGCCAGGGCCACGAACGGCTTGACCGTGGAGCCGGGCGGATAAATGCCCCGCAGGGCGCGGTCGTAGAGCGGCTTCTCCAGGGCTTTCTGTAGGACGTCGTAGGCCTCCTTGCCGATGCCGTGGATGAACGGGTTCGGATCGAAGCTGGGATTGCTCGCCAGGGCCAACACCTTGCCGCTGGGGGGGTCGATGGCGACCACCGCGCCGCTGTATTCGCCCAGGGCGTCCAGGGCGATCTTCTGCAAGCGGATGTCCAGCGACAAATAAAGATCGGCCCCGGACAGCGGGTCCGTGGTGCCGAGTTCCCGGATGGCGCGGCCCGAGACATTGGTCTCGTATTCCGCGTAGCCGGTGCGGCCATGCAGCACGGCTTCGTAGCTTTTCTCGACGCCGCTCTTGCCGATGTGGTAGGTGCCCCGGTATTGGGCCGGGTCCAGGGATTGCAGTTCGGACTCGCTGATTCGGCCCACGTAGCCCACGACGTGCGCGGTCAGGTAGCCGTAGGGGTAGGTCCGCATCAAGCGCTTGCGGATTTCGACGCCGGGGAACCAGGGCATCTTCACGGCGAAGCGGGCGATTTCCGCCTCGCTGAGTTCCAGCTTGAGGGGCACGCTCTCGAAGCTTTTGCGCTGGCTTTTCTGGGCCTGGAAACGGGCGATGTCCTCGTCGGTGAGGCTGAGCAACTCGCGCAGCCCGTTCAGCGTGCCGGGCAAGTCTTTCGCCTCTTCCGGGATGACTTCCAGGCTGTAGGTGGCGATGTTGTCCGCCAGCACCTCGCCGTTGCGGTCGAAGATCAAGCCACGGGAGGGCGCCAGCGGGGAAATCTTGACCTGGTTGTCGCGGGACAGGTTGGTGTAAAGCTCGTGCCCCATGACCTGTAGATAAACCAGCCGGACCACCAGCGCCAGCGTCGCCACCAGCATGAAGATGACGCTGGCGACCACGCGGTTCAGGAACAGCCGGTTTTCCTGGAAGAAGTTGTCCTTGAAGGTGAAATTGCGGCTCACGGGGGTTGAACCGCCATCCTACAGCCGTAGGTCGGGCATGTACTCATGCCCGACGCCGCGACTCACCCCTGGAAGTCGGGCATGGGAATACATGCCCGACCTACGGTCGCTCCATGATTCGAATGTGTTCGCCACCGCGTTTCCCGGCATCAAAAGATGTGATGGCCGCGCCGCAGCCGCCGCAGGATCACCAGCACCGGGGGCCACGCCAGGGCGCCGCTCAGGGATGGCAGCCAATAAGTCCAGCCCATGGCGTCGGCGTCCTTGACGTTCTGGGTCCACAGCACCAGCAATTGGCTGATGAACAGGAACAGCAGCACCCACAGGGATTGCTGCGGCAAGGGATACAGCCGCAGGCGGCGATACCAGCGGAGAATCAGATAGGCGATGACCGAATAGGCCAGGGCGTGCTGGCCCAGCATCCGCCCGGTCAGCACGTCGGCGAACAGCCCCGTCAGCCAGGCCGTGCCCACGCCCACCCGCTCCGGTATCGCCAGAATCCAGTAAATCAGGAACAGGGCGATCCAATCGGGGTTCCACATCGCCCACGGCGACGGCAGGGGCAGGATGCGCAAGGCCATCGCCAAC
>NZ_JBTEKS010000034.1:0-21896 GCF_054333355.1 Methylomagnum sp.
GTCGTCCGGCAGGCCTCTATCAATTACATCGACTACGCCAATCTGGCCGAGCGTTTTGCCGTCGAAAACCCATCCTTACTGATCGTTGCCCACGGTTTCTCGGGTTCCGGCAAGTCCACTCTGTCAAGCCGGCTTGCTGAAAAAGAAGCCCACAAGATACCCCCCCTCCTCCTCCGGCTCGATCCACATCACTGTGGCGGCGCGCTTGATTTCCAGTTCAGGGATGCGGACATGCCGCAAATCGCCCACTTCGCAATCAGGCGCGAATTCAAAATGTCCCTGGAAGCCATCCAGCGATAAGTCCCTGACGTGAAACAAGATTTCCCCGGTCGGCTCAAACAGATAGGCGGGGGCGTTTAGTTTTTTTCGGAAAAATTCGCGGTGTTCGCTCATGATGGACGCCTCTAGGCAGTGAAGGCAAATTATGTAACTCACATGAATTTAGTTCGCCGGAACCCTAACTTCAACACGGCGCATTGATGTTAAGGCGGTTTCCTGAAATGAACATACCCAACCCGGATACCCACAAAAACCCCTCCCCAGCCCTCCCCTTATCAGGGGAGGGAAAAAAGCCCCCCTGATAAGGGGGGTTGGGGCGTTTAATGGGTAAGCTCTTTTTCGGAAATTGCCTAATCAGGCTCTTGGCTTAGTTTCAATTCCCGCAGCTTCATCAGCGCGTAAATGGATTCCAAATAGGGAATCTCCATCCCCGCCCGGCGTCCCGCCCTGACCGCGTTGCCCAGGATGGCTTCCGTTTCCATGGGCCGACCGGCCTCGAAATCCAACAACATGCTGGTCTTGTAGGGCGGCATTTTGTAGGTGCTGTCGATGTTCCTATCAACGATGTTGGGCGGCAAGGCGTGACCCAAGGCGGCGGCGATGCGGCCAATCTCTTCCATGATGGCCCGGACCAACGGCTCCTGGCTGGACAGGATGTCGTTGGTCCCGAGTCCGCCCGACAGCACCGACAAGGGGCTGAACGGCGCGTTCCACACGCATTTCTGCCAGCGAGCGGTCACGATGTCGGGGCTGGCGGCGGCGTTGATGCCGGACTTTTCAAAGGCTTCGCAGAGTGCTTTGGTCTTGTCGGACAGGCCGCTCGGGTAATTACCCAGCGCCAAGCGTCCGTAGGCTTGATGCCAGATTTCGCCGGGCGCGGCGCGGGTGACGCAGATGAAGGCCAGCCCGCTGATAAGCTCGTGGTCCGGGAACGCGGCGGCGATGTCGTCCTCGATTTCAACGCCGTTGGACACCAGCACGATGGCGGTGTTCGGGCCGAGCGCGTTCCGCAGCAACGCGGCGCGGTCGGCGCCTTCCACCACCTTGACGCAGAGCAGCACGTAATCGGGCTTCTCCGCCAGTTCGGCGGCGTCGCGCACCACGGCGGCGGGCCGGAAATGGTAGTGACCCAGCTTGGTTTCGCTCAGGACTTCGATGCCGTGGGCCTGGACGTGCTCGTAATCGGAGCGGGCCACCACCGAGACTTCGGCGCCGGCCCTGGCGAGCAGCGATCCGTAAAAGCTCCCAATGGCGCCGGTGCCTATAACGAGGACTTTCATGCGGTTTCTCCCAGAAAGGTTTTGACGAAAGGAATGGTCAGCCGGTGCTTGGCCGCGAGGGTGGCGTGGTCCAGTTGGTCGAGCAATTCCCGCAGGGCCGGCAGGTCGCGGCGGTAATGGGCCAGCAGGAATTTTCCGACCTGGGGTGGAAGTTCCAGTCCTAGTGAACGGGCGTGGAGTTCGAGGGCGGCGAGCTTGTCAGCGTCGGCCAAAGGATGGAGCCGGAGGGTCAGCCCCCAGCCGAAGCGGGTCTGGAGATCGGGCAGGCGGATGGGCAATTGGGTTGGCGGTGCCTTGGCCGTGACGATCAAGCTGCGGTTCGCTTCCCGCAACTGGTTGAACAGGGAGAACAGGCCGGTTTCCCAAGCGTCGTGGCCGACTACCGCTTCCAGGTCGTCGAGACAGACGAGGTCTTGGTGTTCCAGACCGTCCAGGGTTTCGGGTCCGTAATCCAGGAAGATGCTTAAGGGTAGGAAGGAGACACTGCGCCGTCGCTGGGAGGCCGTCTTGCAGCAGGCGTTGAGCAGATGGGTCTTGCCCGCGCCCGTCTCGCCCCACAGGAAAATCAGGCGTTCGCCTTCGTCCACCGCCGTGCGCTGCAAGTGACCGACCGGCTCGGCGTTCGCCCCCGGATGGAACTGCCCGAAGCCGAGTTCTGGGTTGAAGCTGAACGGCAGGGGGAGTTGTTGGGGCATGGGTTCATCCTTTACCGTTCGAGACGAGGCTCACCACTCCCGCCATTCCCCCGTAATGTCTTCCTCGTCAGAAACCAGCCCCGCCTGATTCGCCGCCACGGTAATCAATTCACACAATTGCTCGCGCTGGTCGGTTTCGATCAATCCGCCCTCGCACTCTTCGTTCAGCTTATTTAGCTCAAGCACCGCCGCTTTGACGGCATTCATAATGTATTGATGGCGGCCGGCATCCGGGGCTTTCGCCAGCGCGGAAAGGTGGTGGTCGATAATCTCGCCGCAACGGTCGATATGCTCCTGGGTATACCCCGCGTCGAAGTCAGGATCATAGTCGGGGTCGCGTTCATCTTCAGCCCCCCCGAAATTCATATAGTCCGTCATATCTTTAATCAGGGATTGCTTTAGCTCGGCTATCTCTCTGTTCATCCTCATCCCTCTGTTTTAGCAAGCTTGCGTCGGGCATGAGTACATGCCCGACCTACGAAAATTACTTCATCCCGCCCGCCTTCAACGCCATGGCCGTCCGCGCCAACCGGGCACCGAACGCGCGGCACAACTGCCGTTCCTCATCGGTGAAAGCCTTGTCCTTGCCAGTGTGGCGACTGGGACCGTAGGGCGTGCCGCCGCCGGTGGTCTCCAGCAGGGCGGTCTCGGTGCTGGGGATGCCGACCAGAATCATGCCGTGATGCAGCAGGGGCAGCATCATGGTGATGAGGGTGGCCTCATGGCCCCCGTGGGCGGACGAGGTGGACGTGAACCCGCCCGCTGGTTTGCCGGACAGGGCGCCGGAGAACCACAGGGCGCTGGTGTTGTCGAGGAAGTGCTTGAGCGGCGCCGCCATGTTGCCGAAATGGGTGGGGCTGCCCAGCGCCAAGCCATCGCAGTCCTTGAGGTCGTCGAGGGTGGCATAGGGCGGGCCGGATTCGGGGATGGTGTCCGCCGTGGCTTCGCACACCGTGGATATTTCCGGCACGGTGCGAATCTTGGCGACGGCGCCGGGGACTTCCTCGACGCCACGGGCAATGAGATTCGCCATGTCCGAGGTGGCGCCCCAACGGCTGTAATAAAGGATGAGAATTTCAGTCATGTCTGTAGATGGAGGCTAAAAAACGAACGGCTGGTGGTGCGTAGGTCGGGCTTAAGCCCGACCTACGACGCAGCCGGGATGAAACCATGCTAGAGAATGCCGAGGACGCTCTCCGGGGGCCGACCAATCGCGGCCTTGCCGTTCGCCAGCACGATGGGGCGTTCGATCAAAATGGGATTCGCCACCATGGCGGCGATGAGCGCGGCCCGATCCAGAGCGGGATCGTCCAGGCCGGCTTCCTTGTACACGGACTCGCCCTGGCGCATCAGGGCGCGGGGTTCGAGTCCGAGTTGATTCAGAATGGCGTCTAGTTCGGCGGCGGTGGGGGGCGTTTTCAGGTACTCGACCACGGTGGGTTCGATCCCCCGCCCGCGCAGCAATTACAAGGCGCTGCGGGACTTGCCGCAGCGGGGGTTGTGATAAATGGTGACGGTGGCCATGGTTTCAGCCCTGCCCACCCCGAACCTGCGCTTCCCGCTGCCGCTCCCGCCCGATGGCCTTCACCAGTTGGCCGAGTTCCGAGGCCAGCAATTCCAGCAGGTCGTCGCTGGTCAGGATGCCCACCAGCAAGCCCTGTGGGTCCACCACCGGCACGCGGCGCACGCCCTTGGACTGCATTCGTTGCAGCACGTCCCACACCCCGTCTTCCTCGCGGGCGGTGGTCAGTTCGTAGCTCATGATGTCGCCGATGGAAACCGTGGCGGGGTCGAGTTCCGCCGCGAGGATTTCCACCACCAGATCGCGGTCGGTGAGGATGCCGACCGGCTTGACGCCGCCCTCCACATCCTCCACCACCACCACGCTGCCCACATGGAACTTCCTGAGGAGTTTGGCGGCCTCGACGATGGCGTCTTGCTTGCGGACGATGACGGTGTCGCGATTGCAAATTTGGCCGACGGACATGGTCGTATCTCCGTGTGGTTTGGGAAGGGCGCTATTTTAGCCGGTAACGTGCTGGCTTGCCCGGCCATTCTCGGTAAGGGCCGTAGGGTGGGTTGGCGCAGTTCCCGTGGGCCGTAACACACCGCGCTAACTTGGATGGTGGGTTACGGCGCACGGGAACACCCACGGGGGATATTAGGTTTCTCGTGATGTGCGCCTAACCCACCCTACCGGGGGAAAGCTGGCTCAGCCATCCGCAAAATCGGTCCCCACCAATTCGCGCAACAGGGTGGTGGCATACGCCCCGGCGGGCAGCGCGAAGCTTAAACGCAAGGTCGCCGGTTCCGATTCCGGGAATTCCCAGCGCATCTCCTCGGGACACAGCCGCAACGGACGCCGCGCCGTCTCGACTTCAAATTGCTCCAAGCCCCGGCAGAATTCCCCCAACTCAGCGGCCACCGCCTGTTCGATGGCACTCGCCTCGTCCGTGGCGGCGGATTCGCCAACGCCCCACAGCACGCCACTGGGATGAATGGCCTTGTCCGCCACCCGTTGCAGAATGTCGGGGGTTAATTCTTCTTTGAAGAAGCTGCGCGAGTCACCGAACATGAAGGCATCGCCGGGGATGGCCCGGTTCCAGGTGCCATCCGCCACCCGCCGGGCCAGAAGCTGATTGAATATTTCCGAGCGGGCGGCGGAGAGATAAATGCCGCGCTTGTGGGGGTCCATCCGGCCCGCTGTCCCATCGAACAATTCCCGCGCCCGTTCGAGATTCTGACCATCCCAGCCGAACCGCTGCGAGCCGAAATAATTCGGCACACCCTGCTCGGCAATCTGGCTGAGCCGCTGTTCCAACGCGGCACGGTCGCCCGCAAGCTCGCGGACGGTCAGTTCGAAGCGGTTGCCGAAGGCGGCACCCTTCTTGAGCTTGCGGTTGTTGCGGGCCACATCCAGCACCCGGATCGACTCGGAGCCAAGCTGCGTCCAGTCCGGCCCGGCCTTGCCCGGCAATTGCACGCTGAACCATTGGATGGTGCGGCCATGGCGGTCCTTGAGTCCGGCATAGCCCACGTTCCGCGCCGGAATCCCGGCGAAGCGGGCCAGTTGGCGGGCGACGTACTCGGTGTTCTCGCCGCGCTTCTCGACCCGCAGGAATTCATGCTCGCCGTCGCCGGATGGGTCGAAGCCGAGGATTTCCTCGACCACGAAATCCTCCGGCGCGGTCTTGATCTGGCCGGTGCCGACGGGACCGCCGTGGGCATGGGGTAAAGCTAAAGTCGGGTTCGTGGTCATGGCGCGATGAAATCTATCGGTGTGGGGAGGAATGTGGCTGGATTTATCGGGACCAGAATTTCCACCAGGGCTTTTTGAACTCGTCGGGCTTGGCCATCCGGGCGGAAACGGCGGCGTATTCTTGGGCCACCGCCGTTTGGTCCTTGGCTAAATCCAGCATTTTGTCTAATTGGGCATCGTAGATCGCGAACTTGTCCTGGTTGGACAGCACCTCGAAGTAGCGCCAAGCCTCCGCCACCGTCGCGCCTGTTCCGATGGTGAATGGCCGCGCATAGGGCAGCGCGACGACGGCGACATCGTCGTACAGGGCGATTTCGACCCCATTGCCGCGTTGAGACCCGCCCAACACCCACTCCCGGTAGCAGAGCCGGGCCTGCTCCTCCGTCATCCCATACTTGCCGATCATCGCGGTATAGCCGAAGCGAATGGGCGCGAGCTGAGAGTTGGACTCGATCAATGCGGCGGCCAAGCGTTGTTTCCGGGCTTCCTTGGCTAAGTCTTGCATCCCGGCATTGAATTCGCCCGAATTCGGCGGGAGCTGGGCGTAGGCGCGGGCCTTGGCGAGTGCGTTGCCGGGCGAACGGGGAACCAAATAAAAGGCGTAACTCATTGGATTATTGGATTATTGTTTCTGCAAAAGCGCCACCGCGTGGCTGGAAATGCCTTCGCCCCGCCCCTCGAAGCCCATGCCTTCCGTGGTGGTGGCCTTGACATTCACCGCGTCCACGGCAACCCCCACATCTTCGGCGATGCGCTCCCGCATGGTGGGAATATGCGGGGCCATCTTCGGTGCCTGGGCGACGATGGTGACATCCACGTTCACCGCCGAATAACCCAGTTCGGCGAGTTTGCCGACCACATGGCGCAGCAGAACGCGGCTGTCGATGCCTTTGTAAGCGGCGTCGGTGTCGGGGAAATGCTTGCCGATATCGCCCAATGCCGCCGCGCCCAGCAGCGCATCGCACAGGGCGTGCAGCGCCACGTCGCCGTCGGAATGAGCCGCCATGCCTTTCGTGTGAGGAATGGTCACGCCGCCGATGACGATGTGGTCGCCGTCCTTGAATTTGTGGGCGTCGTAGCCCTGGCCTATTCGCAACATTGCCGCTCCAGATAGAAAGCGGCCAGAGGTAAATCCTCTGGCCGGGTGATCTTGATGTTATCGGGTCGCCCCTCGACGATTTTAGGGCGCAATCCCTTTAATTCAATGGCACTGGCTTCATCCGTGACCACCGAACCATCTTGTGCCGCGTCTTCCAGCGCTAGTCGTAGCATCCCATAACGGAACATTTGCGGGGTCAGCGCCCGCCAGATACGGCTGCGGTCGATGGTCTCGACAATCTCCGCGCCTTGCACGCCTTTCAGCGTGTCGCTGACCGGCAGGGCCAGGATGCCGCCGACCGGATCACTCTTAAGTGTGGTCATCAACTTTTCCACATCCGCCGCCGTGAGGCACAGGCGGGCCGCGTCGTGGACCAATACCCAATCATCGGGCGCGGCCAACCCTTCCAGACGGCGCAGCCCGGACAGCACGGAATCGGCCCGCTCCTTGCCGCCCGGCGCCCGGTGGATTTTGGGATGGTTGGCGCAAGGCAGGTCCGGCCAGTAGCCGTCCTCGGCACCCAGGGCCACCGCGATACCGGCGAAGTCGTCTACGGACAGCAGCCGTTCCAGCGTGTGTTGTAGGACGGGTTTGCCCAGGACGTCGAGGTATTGCTTAGGCACCTCGGCCCCCATGCGCTGGCCGACACCGGCGGCGGGGACCACGGCCCAGAATCGTTGCGGGTTCATGGGTTGTTTCCTGGCGAAATGAAGATGGGGGTAGGGTGAGGTAGGGATAACATCCCTTTGGAGGGATGTTATCCCTGGTCGTTGGAATTAATCCTTCCGCTTCTTGGCGGGAGCGGGTTTGGCGTCCTTGTCCTTGGCTTCGGGATGCGCCTTGGTCGGCTCAGGCAATGGATGGGGCTTATCGAACACCTGCACGAAGGTCTCGCCCTCCTTGACCATGCCCAATTCCTGGCGGGCGCGTTCCTCGATGGCGTCCGTGCCTTCCTTCAAGTCCTTCACGTCGGCTTCGAGGGCGGCATTGCGGGCGTGACGCTTCTCGCCCTCCGCCTTGAGTTCCTTGATATGGGCTTGCAGCCGGTGTAGTTCGTAGATTCCCCCGTCGCCGAACCACAGCCGGTATTGCAGCAGGGCATTCAGCACCAGTAGAAAGAGAATAAGCTTTTTCACGCCGGTGCTGGCCCGTGGTCAGATTTAGAACGCCCGAGAGAAAGCGCTCTTGCCCGCGTAAACCGCCTTGTCGCCCAGTTCGGCTTCGATCTTCAAGAGGCGGTTGTACTTGGCGATGCGGTCAGAACGGCTGAGGGAGCCGGTCTTGATCTGGCCGGTGGAAGCCGCGACGGCGAGGTCGGCGATGGTGCTGTCCTCGGTTTCGCCGGAGCGGTGCGACATCACGGTGGTGTAACCCGCCGCCTGGGCCATGGCGATGGCTTCCAGGGTCTCGGTCAAGGTGCCGATCTGGTTGACCTTGATGAGGATGGAGTTGGCTATCCCTTTGTCGATGCCTTCCTTCAGGATTTTCGGGTTGGTCACGAACAGGTCGTCGCCCACCAACTGGATACGGGAACCCAGCTTCTCGGTGAGGACTTTCCAGCCCGCCCAATCGCTCTCGTCCAGGCCGTCTTCGATGCTGATGATGGGGTACTTGTCCACCCAGGATGAGAAGAAGTCGGCGAATTCCTCGGACGAGTATTTCTTGCCTTCGGATTCGAGGTCGTAGACGCCGCCCTTGTAGAACTCGGAGGCGGCGACGTCCAATCCTAAGAAGATGTCCTTGCCAGCGGTGTAACCAGCGTTGCTGATGGCTTCCAGGATGACTTCGATGGCCGCTTCGTTGGACGGCAGGTTGGGCGCGAAACCGCCTTCGTCGCCCACGCCGGTGGCGAGACCGCGCTGGCCCAGCACCTTCTTCAGGGCGTGGAACACTTCCGCGCCGTAGCGGATGGCTTCGCGGAAGTTAGGGGCGCCAACCGGCAGAATCATGAATTCCTGCATGTCCACGCTGTTGTCGGCGTGGGCACCGCCGTTGATGATGTTCATCATCGGGACGGGCAGGATGAAGTCGCCGCCTTTGTGGAGGTGAGCGTACAGGGGCTTACCGGCTTCGGTGGCAGCGGCGCGGGCGGCGGCCAGGGACACGCCGAGCAGGGCGTTGGCACCCAGACGGCCCTTGTTATCGGTGCCGTCCACTTCGATCATCTTGGCGTCCAGCGCGGCTTGGTCCGCCGCGTCCAGGCCAATGACGGCGGCGCTCAGTTCGCCGTTGACGTTGGCAACGGCTTGAATCACGCCTTTGCCGAGGTAGCGGCCCTTGTCGCCATCGCGGAGTTCGATGGCTTCGCGGGAGCCGGTGGAGGCGCCGGACGGCACCATGGCGGTGCCGATGGCACCGGATTCGAGGACGACATCCACGGCGACGGTGGGATTGCCGCGAGAGTCGAGGACTTCTAGGGCGCTGACTTGGGTGATTTTGCTCATGTAGTTACCTTGGTTGGGGTTAAAGGGATGGGTGATTTTTTACTTATACCCGGCGGGGGGTCTATGGGCCGGTAAGCTGCGGCTTACATGCTAATCAAGAGGAGTTTTTCCGCTTAGCGTTTTATAAATCCAATTAGGGCCGCAGCGGCAATCCAAGATATGGAAAACCATGGCTTCATTACTTATGATCTTATAGTAAATACTATATGGGAACCGTTTAGCCAGTTGGCGATAAAATCCAAATTTCACTTCGTGGATACCGGCATAAATCGCAAGGGAATCGATGTCCGCAAATAGATTATCCAAAAAGTAATCGCCAACCCCTTGCTCTTGGCGCTCGTAAAAAATTCTTCCGTCCGCTAAATCTTCAACCGCTGAACGAAGTATTCTTACTTTCATTCGAAGCGCTTGCGCAATTCTTTTTTAGCCTCCTGCCAATCCAGAACTTCCATTCGGCCCGCCGCGTATTCCGCCTCTGTATTTTTCAATACGGCCTCATGCCAATATGGCGCGGGAATCTCTGCTTCGTTTGCAGTTAAATCGGACCATAGCGATTCTATTACCTTGAGCTTCTCGATATTGGGAAGCTTGTGTAGTTCGGCGATGTTCATAAATGTTTCGCTCCGATTATTCTGTGGCTTCTACGCTGCAAAATCATAAACCAGCGTTTCAATCACCCGAGCAGGAGCAGATTGCTCCCGAATAATCCGCTGAATGCGCTCCACCGTTTCCGGGGAAAACAACAGCTCACCTGTTTCCCGGCATACCTTGGCGGGTACATGCTCGACAATACAAACACTATCGCCCAGATCTACGGGATAAAAGACTAAGCGCTCTTCAAAGGTTTCTTTCGGATATTCCATAATGACAACCATCCAATCAGTAATGGTATCTGCAAATCAATATCCGAATTAAATCTTCTTGAACCTGATATACCAAGCGATGTTCATCATCAATTTGCCTTGACCAACATCCCGATAAATCATGTTTGAGTGGTTCAGGCTTGCCAATTCCCTTAAACGGCGAAGCTTGGACTTGCTGAATCAATTTCATAATGCGCAGGGCTTTTTTGCGGTCCTCCCTAACCCACCACGCCAAATCCTCAAAAGCTGCCGGATCAAATACCAAGCTGCGCACGGGCATCCTCAAGAGAAATACCATCCTGCCGCGCCTTCGCCTCCAATAACCGGGCTTTCATGGCTGGGCTTTTCAGCAAGTAGGCCGTCTCCCGCTCCGACTCAATTTCCCGCCACAAGTCGATGGGAACAATCACACTCACCGGATTTCCAGCCCCATCGGAAACGTATTGGATATTCGTCTGCGCCGCCATCGCCATTCTCCAAGAACTCGATTAAAGAAACCCACTCTTTTTAACCACCCCATCCAGCGCCATCAATACCTCCAATAACCCCCGCATCTTATCCAACGGCCAAGCATTCGGCCCGTCGCTCAGCGCTTTGTCCGGGTCCGGGTGGGTTTCCATGAACAGCCCTGCAATCCCCACAGCCACCGCCGCCTTGGAGAGCGTCGGCACGAATTCCCGCTGCCCGCCCGAGCAACTGCCCTGCCCGCCCGGCAACTGCACCGAGTGAGTCGCGTCGAACACCACCGGGCAGCCGGTCTCCCGCATGATGACCAGCGAGCGCATGTCCGACACCAGATTGTTATAGCCGAAGGACACACCCCGCTCGCACACCATGATCTGCTCGTTGCCGGTGGTCTTGGCCTTGTCGGCGACGTTCTTCATGTCCCAGGGCGCGAGGAACTGACCCTTCTTGATGTTGACCGGCTTGCCCTGGCTGGCGACGGCGCGGATGAAATTGGTCTGGCGGCACAGGAACGCCGGGGTTTGCAGCACATCCACCACGCTAGCGACTTCCGCCAGCGGCGTATCCTCGTGGACATCGGTCAGCACCGGCACGCCAATCTCCCGCTTAACCTTATCGAGAATCCGCAGCCCCTCTTCCACGCCCAAGCCCCGAAAGCTCTGGTGGGACGAGCGGTTGGCCTTGTCGAAGGACGACTTATAAATGAACGGTATACCCAGTTCGGCGGTGAGTTCCTTCAGCGTCCCGGCGGTGTCGAGGGCCAGTTGCTCGCTCTCGATGACGCAGGGACCGGCGATGAGGAAAAAGGGTTGGTCCAGTCCGGTTTCGAAGCCACAAAGTTGCATTTAATCGACCTATTTGGTTTGGTGATACTCGCCCGCCGCATTCACGAAGCCCGTGAACAGGGGGTGTCCGCCGCGTGGGGTGGAGGTGAATTCTGGATGGAACTGGCAGGCCAGGAACCAGGGGTGATCGGGGATTTCGATCATCTCCACCAGCCGACCGTCCAAGGATTTGCCCGAAATCCGCATTCCCCGCTCTTCCAGCGCCTTAAGATAACGGTTGTTGAATTCGTAGCGATGACGATGCCGCTCGGTGACGACATCCTTGCCATAGACCCTGTGGGACAAGCTGCCCGCCACCAGTCGGCACTTCTGCCCGCCCAAGCGCATGGTGCCGCCCAGATCGGAATTGGCGGTGCGCTGCTCGACATTGCCCGCATCGTCCTGCCACTCGGTGATGAGGGCGATGACCGGATGCGGCGTCTTGGGCAGGAATTCCGTGCTGTGGGCGCCTTCGAGCCCCGCCACGTCGCGGGCGAATTCGATGACCGCCACCTGCATCCCCAGACAGATGCCGAGGTAGGGAATCTTGTGTTCGCGGGCATATTTGACCGTGGCGATCTTGCCTTCCACGCCGCGCTCGCCGAAGCCGCCGGGCACTAGGATGGCGTCCATGCCCGCCAGCGGACCCGTGCCCTTGTCCTCGATCTCCTCCGAGTCGATGTACTGGATGTTGACCTTGGTCTTGGTGCGTATCCCCGCATGGATCAAGGCTTCGGACAGGGATTTGTAGGCGTCGGAATGATTGACGTACTTGCCCACCATGGCGATGGTGACTTCCCGCTCGGGATGGGTCAGCGCGTCGACGACCGCCAGCCATTCGGCCAGGTCCGCCGGGTGGGCGTCCAGCTTGAGCCGCTTCACCACGATGTCGTCCAAGCCCTGCTCGTGCAGCAGGGCCGGGATGCGGTAGATGGTGTCCGCGTCGATGGCGGAAATGACGGCGTTCTCGCTGACGTTGGTGAACAGCGCGATTTTCTTGCGCTCGGACTGCGGCACCATCCGGTCGGAACGGCAGATGAGAATATCCGACTGAATGCCGATGGTGCGGAGTTCCTTGACCGAGTGCTGGGTGGGCTTGGTCTTGAGTTCCCCGGCCCCGGCGATGTAAGGCACCAGGGTCAGGTGGATGAACAGGCAACGGTCCTCGCCCAGTTCCACCCGCATCTGGCGGATGGCTTCCAGGAACGGCTGCGACTCAATGTCGCCGACGGTGCCGCCGATTTCGATCATCGCCACGTCGTAGCCTTTTGCGCTGAGGCGGATGACGCGCTTGATTTCGTCGGTGATGTGGGGGATGACCTGCACCGTCGCGCCGAGGTATTCGCCCCGGCGCTCCTTGCGGATGACGTTCTCGTAGATTTGGCCGGTGGTCCAGTTGTTGACCTTGCCCATCGTGGTGCGCAGGAAGCGCTCGTAATGGCCAAGGTCCAGGTCGGTCTCGGCGCCGTCCTCGGTCACGAAGACTTCCCCGTGCTGAAACGGACTCATGGTGCCGGGATCGACGTTGATGTAGGGGTCAAGCTTGGTCAGCGTGACCTTGAGTCCACGGGCCTCCAGAATGGCGGCCAGCGACGAGGCGGCGATGCCTTTGCCGAGGGAGGACACGACGCCGCCGGTGATAAAGATGTATTTGGTCATTCGACGATGGGAGGTTTGGGCTAGGGCACCAGCGGGAGCAAGCCACGGCTAGTCCCTGGCTGTTCAGATTGCGGGCGAATTAAGCGGCGCATTTTACTCGACCCGGTGCCCTGCGTCATCGCTGGGATTTGTTCCAAAGCCCTAAGAAATCCGTTTAACATAGCCCAAATTGGCAACAATCCACACCACATGGAGCGGCGATGTCCTTACCTAAACTGTTAAAAATATTGGCTGGCGCGGCCTTGGCGGGTGCTTTGACGGGCTGCACTTGGGTGGACCTCAAGCCGGAAGGAGAAAAGGTCCGCATCCTGGCGTCCTCGGAAATAAAGCGCTGCAAGCCTCTGGGCCATGTCACTTCGAACACGGCGGCCACCCTCGGCCTGTTCGCCCGTAGCGCGTCCACCGTGCGGGAGGAGCTGAACCGTCTGGCCCGCAACCATGCGGGCGGGATGGGCGGCGATACGGTGGTGCCCAGCGGTCCCATCATCGACGGGGAACAGAGCTACGACGTTTATCGCTGCATCAACCCTTAGCCTCAGCGCCCCAGGGCAATCGCGCCATGTCTCTTTGGTCCCCTCTCCAGCGGGAGAGGGCTAGGGTGAGGGGGATCAAACAATGATTTATTCCTTAAAAATCTCTTCGGCGAGCGGGTATGAAAGGCCAAGCAAGGAAAAAACCTGTTTTTCATTCCCCCTCACCCCACCCTCTCCCGCTGGAGAGGAAGAAAAATTACATAGCGCGATTGCCCTGCTCAGCGCCCGGCCCCGCCTGCTCCACCGGCAGCGTAAACGTGAAAACCGCCCCGCCCGTGCCCCGGTTCTTCGCCTGTATCCAGCCACCGTGGGCCTCGGCGATGGCTCGGCAAATGGTCAGCCCCAGGCCGACCCCGCTATGAGTGCTGTCTCCGTGCGCCCGGTGGAACTTCTCGAATAGCGCCTCCTCCTGCCCCTTGGGAATGCCCGGTCCCCGGTCGGCCACCGAGATGCCGACCGTGAAGGTGGAGCTTTCCGCGAAAATTTCGATGGGCGTGTTGGGGGGCGAATACTTCGCGGCGTTTTCCAAAAGATTCACCAACACCTGCTCGATCATCACCCCGTCCACGCACACTTTCGGCAGGTCGGGCGCCAGCTTCACCGTGACGTTGCGGCCCTCCAGACGCTCCCGCAGGCGACCCAGCGCGGCGTTGACGATGTCCGCGAGGTCGTGCCATTGCCGGTTCAACTGGGCCGCGCCGGTATCGAGCCGGGCCATGCCAAGAATATTCGTCACCAAGCCCGACATGCGCGTGGCCTGTTCCATAATCGCCCGTCCCAGAGCCTGCCCATCCACCGGATCGAGCGCCGCGCCCCGCTCCGCCAGGGCGCTGGCCGAATCGACAATGGACTCCAAGGGCGTCTGAAGGTCGTGGGAAATGGCGCTCAACAGGGAGTTGCGCAGCCGTTCCGCCTCGCTCCGCACCGCCGCCGCCCGCGCCTGCTCGGCCAAGCCGACCCGTTCCAGCGCGTGGGCGATCTGGCCCAGGAAGTTCTCCAGCAATTGCCGCCGCTCCGGCAGAAAAATCCGCCGCAATCCCACCGGCAAAATCGCCAGCACCCCCAAGGTTTGACCGCCCGCCGCCAGGGGAAAATACACCGCGCTGGCGCCCGCCAGGGTATGGGTGCCCTGCCCCGCCGGTTCGTTGTGATCGAACACCCATTGCGCCACGCTCAAATCCGCGCCGCGCAGGGATTGCTCCAAGGGCTTGCCCCGTGGATGGACGACGCGGGCGTTCTCGTCGGGAAACAGCACCACGGCGCGGCCCCCGAACTCCGCGTGGACATGGCGCACGACGATCCGCACCACATCGTCCCCGCTGCGGGCGGCGGAGAGTTCCCGGCTCATGGCGTACAGCACCATCGCCCGCCGCTCCCGGTGGGACGCCACCCGCGCCTGATAGCGGACGCTCGCCATGAGGTGGCTGATGGTCATGCCCACCGCCAACATGCCGACCAGGGTGAGGAGGTATTCGCCATCGGAGACGGACAGGCTGTAATGGGGCGTGAGAAACAGGAAGTCGAGGGCCGAAACGCCCAGCACCGAGGCCAGGATGGACGGACCCCGCCCGAACCGGGAGGCGACGATCACCACGCCCAGCAGGTACACCATGACCAGATTGGCGGGATCGAAGCCGCCCAGCAGGAACTTGGCGACGAAGGTGCAAACGGCGGTGACGAGGATGGCAGAGCCATAGCGCTCGTAGCGTTCGCGCCAGCGCTTGTCCGACGGCTCACGCAAGCCCGGCGGTGGAGCCTCCCGGTACAGGGCGGGTTCCTCGTCGGTCTGCCCGGTGCCACGCGGGGCGCCCAGCAAATACATATTGACGTTGTGGGCCTCGGCGATGACGGTGTCCACCACCGAACCCAGCAGCCAACGCTTCCAGCCGCGCCGGGAGGGCTTGCCCATGACGATCTTGGTGATGTTCCGTTGCCGGGCGAAATCGAGGATGGCCGCACTCATATTGGGCGAGTTCAGCGTCACCGTCTCGGCGCCCAATTGCTCGGCCAGCCGCAGCATCCGCAGCACCGCGTCCCGCTGCTCCGCTGGCAAGCGCTGCAAGCCGGGCGTTTCCACATACGCCACGATCCATTCCGAACGGAGCGCCGTGGCGAAGCGCTTGCCCGCCCGTACCAAGCGCTCGGCCAGAGGCGAAGGCCCGATGCACACCAGAATGCGCTCGCCCACCTGCCAGACTTCGCGGATGGCGTGATCCTCCCGGTAGTCCCGCATTTGCGCGTCCACCTGGCTGGCGGTCTGGCGCAGGGCCAGTTCCCGTAGCGCGATGAGGTTGCCCTTGCGGAAGATGTGACTGAGGGCGTGCTTGATCTGCTCGGGCAGATAGATCTTCCCGCCCTGGAGCCGCGCCAGCAGTTCGTCGGGAGGCAGGTCCACCAGTTCGATTTCGTCGGCCCGCTCGAACACCGTGTCCGGCACCGTTTCCCACACGCGGATGCCGGCGATTTGGCCGACGTCATCGTTGAGGCTTTCCAAGTGCTGGACGTTGAGCGTGCTGTAGACATGGATGCCCGCGTCCAGCAGCTCTTCGATGTCCTGCCAGCGCTTGGGATGGCGGGAGCCGGGCACATTGGTGTGGGCCAGTTCGTCCATCAGGAGCAGCGCGGGCTGGCGTTGCAGCGCCCCGTCCAAATCGAATTCACGCAAGGCCGCGCCCCGGTATTCGGTGCTCCGGGTGGGCAGGACTTCCAGCCCTTCCAACAAGGCGGCGGTTTCCAGGCGGCCGTGGGTTTCCACCAAGCCCACCACCACGTCGACGCCCTCGGCCTGCCGCTGCCGGGCGGCTTCCAGCATGGCGAAGGTCTTGCCCACGCCCGCCGCCGCGCCGAAGAAAATCTTCAATCGGCCACGCTGGGCCTGGGCTTCTTCCTGTTGGATTTTGGCGAGGAGCGCGTCGGGGTCGGGGCGGTCGGGATTGTTAAGCATTGTTAATGTCCCTGGCGTTGGGATTGGGCATTGGTTTCGATTTAACCAACAATCATGCCATTGTAGTGGTTTTTATCGCTCAAATGCCGCTCCCGGTTCTCTGCGCCAATCCCGTTTTTTTCACACGTCAGAAAGTTTCGCGCCCTCAATACGGGTGAATGGGTTGGTGGAGGGAGGTTATGCCTCGCCATCCGGCCTCGCTTTCGCCGCACACACGTCATGGAGTAATCTGGCGGGGACCGGCGCCGACACCGCCGGTCCTCACACCAATCAAATGAAGAGGAGAGCTTAGCTATGCCCATGTTCATCTCGATTCTGCTCACCGCCGGAATCGCCTACTGGTTCTACCAGACCTCCGAGAAACTCGGCTCGAAATCGACCCATTGGGCCGTGGCCGGTGCCATCGCCTATCAGGTGCCGGCCTGGGCCTGGATGCTGCTGATGTCCAAGCCTTATCTGTCGGGGCTGCGGGGCGCCAACAAAACCACCTTCTCCGCGTTCATGATCGGCCATTCCTGGATTTTGGTCGGACTCATCACGGCGCTGGTCGTCTACAAGTTCTTCCTGTTGAAGACCAATGTGAAGGCCGAATAACCCGTCCCCGCCCGCTTGTTCATTCCCGCCCCCGCCATCTCCCTGGCAACACAATAAGGAATACCGCGTCCACGCGGGCCGCTTCAAAGCAAGGGTCCCCGTGGGCGCCAAATCTAGCGCAAGCTAAAAAGGAAGGAATCCCGTTTTGACACCCTCACCCTAACCCTCTCCCAAAGGCGAGAGGGAAAAAACAGCCGCTTCCCGGCATAGCGCGATTGTCCTGTCCGGCGCCTGGGCAATTTGCGGACCCAAAGCGCCGGGCAGATCGCCGGCGGGCTTCGGTAAGGGGGACGGCAAATCGCACGGCGGGCTGGCTAGTGTGTCGGAAGCGTCTAGTATGAAAGCATGTCACGGCAAACCAAACCCATCGATGCCCACCCGATTGACCGCCACAATAATGTCGGGCGTTGCGTCCTTTGCCCAAACTCACAGTCGCGCCCAATAGTGGCAGGCCGATGCGGGGCGGTCCACCACACGCAATCCCAATGATGGTCCGTTACGACAAGCCCGAGATTCACCTGCCATTGCCCGACCCGGCACCCGCCGCGCTCGCGGTTTGGCTGGCGGAATTGCCCCTCGCCAACACCGGCTATTGCCTCGATGCCTTGTTCCTCACCTTGCGGGCCTTTAACGCCCGCAGCAATATTCGCCCGGCCAATCGGTTCAAGCTGACCGCCATGCTGGCGCCCTATGTGGAGATGCTGGCCGAGCGGACCGAGGGTCCGTTGCTGGAAGCCTCCATGCCGCACCCCCCCGCCGTTAAACGCGCCGAACTGGGCGCCCAGCTCTATCGGCAAACGGCCCTGGCCTACGATCTGGCCTGCCTCCGCAAGCCTCGGCTGGGCGCTTGGTGGTTCCGCGACGAAGTGGACACCAGTGCGGCCCCGTACCGTTCATTGCGTTATTGGGGACTCTATCTGCTGCGCATGGCCCAGCTTTACAAAGACCCGGAGCCAGGATTTTGGCCTCTGGTATACGGGGTTTACGGCCACGCCGAACAAGCGGGACTCACCGACACCGGCGAAAACCCGCCGCCCCATCGCACCGTGCGCGACCTGTTCAAACGGATTGTCTTATTCGCCTTGGGCGATAGCGGCCGCTTAAGGCCCAGGGACATGCGCAACGCCTACAGCCTGCTCGGCGGCGTGGCGGAGTGTGTCTCCCTGGCCTTGCAGCCGCCGTCGAATCAAACGCCCGGCCATTTCCTAATCGACCCGGGGCGGGACGGCCCGCCGGTTCCCTACCAGGTTGGGCAGGGGGCCGATTCGGGCGTGTATTTCCTGGACACCACCCCGCTGATTAGCCGCCTCATCAAAGACCCGCCCCCCGACCAAGCCGGACCCTTCGACGATCCCCACTATCGGCATTTGAAGCGGGTCTTCGCGAAAGGCCTGTGTGGCGCGAGATTCCGCAAGTCGACCCGCGTCCCCGTGGACAAGAAATGCCGCCTTTACTTGGGGCTGCCGGAAATCATCCGCTTCCTATCCCGGCCCGCCTGGGAGGCGGACGATGCCGACTCGGAACTGCCCCTCGCCCATCTCGCCCCCATCGACTGGACCCACCGCAGCCGACTCGAACTTGCCCCGGACGAGGTTGATTTTTCACCCAGGCGCGTCGGGAGGGGCGAACGGACGCTGAGGCGCGAGACGGAGGTCGAACAGATCGTTCTTGAGGATTGGGTCTCGCCCCGCGATCCCATTTGGGAGCCTGCCGCACCGCCCTCCCCCAAGACGGACGGTGCCGCGCAAGGCGACCTGCTGAACACCGGGCCGACCGGCTACTGCGTCTTTGTTGACGAGGCGGAGCATCTGAATGTTCAAATCGGCGTGCCGGTCGGCCTCGTGGAAGAAGGCCAGTCCATGTTTTTAGGCACGGTCCGCTGGCTGGTCCGCGAACCCACCGGATTCAGGTTCGGCCTGAAGTTGCTGGCGCCCAAGGTGGAAGTGGTCGAGGTCCGGGCGTTCGATGGTGTTTCCAAGGGCAAGGGCTTGCTGCTGCCCGCCGACCCGGTGTTACGCCCGGAACCGGAATTGCTGGTCCTGCCAACGGTGTTTGAGGTCAGCACCGAGTTGTCCATTGGGCATGAACACCGGCCCGCCCGAGCCTATTTGGGCCGTATCTACGAGCGGACGCTGTCATTCACGCGGATGCGCTTGAGTCCGTCCCATGCGGGGCCGACGGAATATGATTGGAGGAACGGATGACACTCCTCCGAGGCGATTTCCAGGAAAGAATATCTTTATAGGATGGGTGGAGCTTCGCGAAACCGCATCGCAATGCGGCCCGGTTCGATGGGTAATGACAGCGCCCCCGCTGGAAAGGGAACACAAACCGCCCCTCATTCGCCCCGCAACACCACCGACCGACATTCCCCCGCCACCGCAGAGCGCGGACCAACGGGAACAAGCACCGGCACCACAAGCTCATTCGCAGGGCACGCCGACGCCGACACGGGCGGAATCCCCCCCACCCCTTCGTTCGACGCCGACCGCGCCACCACCAGAGGGCACGGCGGCGGACAAAACACCTGTTCCGGCACCTCGCGCACCTCCGGCAGCACCGAGTAACCCGCGAACCCCCGCCCGGAAAAATAAGTCGCCCAGCCCCACATGCCCACCGCCACCGCCAACAGCGCCGCCAGCATCCCCGTCCACGCCAGCCAGGGCAGGCCCGGCCAAGCATTCCGCCGCACCAGCAACATGCTGATGTCGTCCGGGCTGCCCCGGCCCAGGGCCAAGCTTTCCAGCCGGTTCGCCAAGGCCCGAAGCGGCGCCCCCTCGGCCCGCCATTCTTCCGCCGCCGCCTCGATCTCCCACGGTTCGGCATAGCGGTGCAGGCCGTCGGACGACAGCAGCAGAATATCGCCCCGCCCCAACCGCAGCCGCGTCGCGGGCGGGTCGCCCACCGCGCCGACGCCGATCATCCGCGCCGGATCGCCCGCCGAGCCACCCGTCGGCGGCGTTTCGCCCATCTCGCCATAGGTCTGGTCGCGGGTCAGGGCTTCCAATCGGGCCTTGCCGCCCCGGAACCGCAACCGGCTGGCGCGGGCGTCGCCCACATGGACGATGAAGCCGCGCCAGCCGGTCAACCAAACCCCCACCAAGGTCGTCGCGCCCGCCCCATCGCTGACTTCCGCGATGGCTTGCCGCACCACGGCGTCGGCTTTGCGGACATGGGCGCGAAGCGCGTCCGGGTCGTTTCGTCGGGATTTGTCCAGCCCGGCGCAATGAGCCAACGCCGCCTGACTCGCCACCTCGCCATGAGCGCCGCCCCCGACCCCGTCGGCCACGCCGAAGAAATGGGGCGGCTCCACCCGCACGGCGTCCTGGTTGACCGCGTGATAGGTGCCGCACCGGCTGGTCTCCGCCCATTCCAAGATAGGTTGCCCCCGAAACCAGCGGGCGCGGGCCGGGGCTGGCATCACGGGCGTGGTGGCGGTCGAGCCGGGCCGGGATGACTCGCTGGATACATCGGATAAGGGCATGACGCGCAACTCCAGAATCGCCTTTATTCAATCCGCTTGAGGGTCAGCACCGGCGTCAGGGGGTAATCGCTCTTCACCCGCACCGCCAATTCCATGGGCGTGTTCCAGCGCCACAGGAATTCGGTCTCGGCCACGGTCTGACCGTCCACGGCGGCACCGTATTTGCCCACCAGACGCACCTTCGCGCCGTCCTTGTCGAACCCATCAATCATCAGATGTTGGCGGGACACGCCATGATTGTCCTCACGGATGACGGCGTCGCAATCCGCAGAACGACCCACCCGGAATGGCACCGCCTCAATAGCGAGGCGGCGGCTGCCGCCTTGATCCTGGATGAGCAACTCGGCCAGCGCCCTGGGGGCCGGGCGTTCGGGTGCGGTATCGCCGCCGGATTTCTTGGCCGCCCCGCTTACGATGGGGGTGGCCTGGGGACCGATGGGCTGACGAATCGGCGTCGCCATGCCAGCGGCGCGGCCCGGCTCGGGCAGCTTGCAGCGGATCAAGGGATACTTGGCGTAGGCGGTTGGCTCCGCGACGCCATCGGACCCCAGCCGAATCTCCACCCGGCCCGTCACAGGCCGGACCTCGCCCGCCGGGAGCGGATGTCCGCCTACATAGGTGCCGTTGGACGAACCCAAGTCTTCCAGGGTCGCGCCCGTTCCGCTCACCAGCAAGCGGCAGTGGCGGCGAGACACGAATTCGCCGTCCACCTTGAGATTGCCTTCCCGGCCAATCTCGATGTCCCCGTCGGCCAATTCAACCATGCGCGGCTGGCCTGTGATCGGGCAGAGCCGGTCGAGGACTTCCACGCTGAGCAGCGCGGTGCCGGGCGGGAATGGGCGCTTAGCGCCTTGATGCGGGGAACGAGGTGGGGGCGGCGGCGGGGCGGCGGGACGCTCAATCCAATCGCCCTTCTCGAACACCAGATACGTGGGATGGCGTCCGGCCTTGCCCATCCGGTCGGCGATGTCCTCGTCCGAGCGCGAGCCATCCTGAACTCGCCCGAATTCATACAGCCGGTCGGCGGTCAGGTTGGCGTTGGGGTGGCTGGTGAACACGCTCTTCAACCAGCCCACCCGGTCCTCCGGCTCGAATTGCTCCAGGAATTCGGCCAGCAGGCGGTCCAGTTCGGGCCGGACCGGATACAGTTCGATCCGTTCCACCGCGTAAATCTTATTCGGCGCGATCCGCCGATGCGCCGCACCCTTGCCACGGGCGAAGTCGCCGATCCAAACCTTCAAGGCGCTCTCGATGGCTTGGTAATAATCCTCCCCGCCACTGCCCGTCGTGTCGCCCGTGTTGTTATCCGACTCGTCGTCAATGGGTGGCTTGGGCGGTGCCGGATCATGCCCCGTGGGAATCCCCACCACTTCCTTGAACCAATGCCACAGACCTCCCTTCGCGGCTTGTTTTTCGATACTCACGGTGTGTCGGTCTCCTTTGGACGAAACATGCTGAACCACAATCCCCCGCC
>NZ_JBTEKS010000035.1:0-21865 GCF_054333355.1 Methylomagnum sp.
ATCACTCCGCACACTAACGAATCCGAAACCATGGCGAGAACAAGAAAAACTTTCTGGCTATTCGCGGCCCTGACTCTAGGCATTGGGCTAGGCGTCACGGTGGGCCGGACCAACCCGTCCGCCCCACAGGCTCCAGCCGCCGCACCCGCGCCCAAGCCAGCCCTGAATGTCGACGTCGTCCAGCCCGAAATCCGCGACCTGCCCCTCAGCCTCACGGCCAATGGCTCGGTGGCGGCGTGGCAGGAGGCCATCATCGGTGCCGAGGTGGGCGGCCTGCGGCTGGTGGACATCAACGCCCAGGTGGGCGACATCGTGCGCAAGGGCCAAGTGCTGGCGGTGTTCGATCAAGAGCGGGTCGCCGCCGACGTGGCGCAGAGCCGGGCCGCGCTGGCCGAGTCCGAGGCCAATCTGGCGGAAGCCAAGTCAAACGCCGGGCGGGTCCGGCAAGTGGTGGATTCCGGTGCCCTCAGCGAGCAGCAGGTGGGCCAGTACCTCACCGGCGAAAAAACCGCCGAGGCCCGGATGCGCTCCGCCAAGGCGCAACTGGATTTGCAATTGCTCAGGCTGCGCCACGCGAAAGTGGTGGCGAGCGACGACGGGGTGATTTCCAGCCGCAGCGCGACGCTGGGCGCGGTCGCCGCCGAGGGGCAGGAATTGTTTCGCTTGATCCGCCAGAACCGGCTGGAATGGCGGGCCGAAGTGACCGCCGCCGAGTTGCAGCGGCTCAAGCCCGGCGTCGCGGCCAGCGTGGAAGTGCCCGGTGCCGCGCAGGTGGTCGGCAAGCTGCGCATGGTGGGTCCGACCCTGGACGATCAGAGCCGCAACGCCCTGGTTTACGTGGACCTGCCGGACGCGGGAAAAGCGGGGTTCAGGCCGGGCATGTTCGCCCACGGGGAATTCCAGTTGGGCAACCAATCCGCCCTGACCGTGCCGCAGACGGCGCTGTCGTTGCGGGAAGGATTCAGCTATGTGTTCCGGCTGGGGGAAGAAAGCGGTGGACTGGCCCGCGTCAGTCAGATGAAGGTGCAACTAGGGCGACGCACCGGGGATTGGGTGGAGATTACCTCTGGTCTCGCGGCGGGGGATAGGCTGGTGGCGGGCGGGGCGTCGTTCCTGGCCGATGGCGATACGGTGCGGGTGGTGCGATGAACGTCTCCGCCGCCTGCATCCGCAACCCCATCCCGGCCCTGATGCTGTTCGTGCTGCTCACCTTCGGCGGCTTGCTCAGCTTCAAGGCCATGAAGGTCCAGAACTTCCCCGACCTGGACCTACCCACGGTGTCCGTCACTACCAGCCTGCCCGGCGCCTCGCCCCCGCAATTGGAAACCGAGGTGGCGCGGAAGATCGAAAACGCCGTCGCCACCCTGCAAGGCTTGAAGCACATCACCACCACGGTGCAGGACGGCAGCGTCACCCTGACCCTGGAATTCCGGCTGGAGAAGCCGGTGGACGAGGCGTTGGACGACGTGCGCTCGGCGGTCTCCAAGGTCCGGGCCGACTTGCCCGCCGACCTTCGCGACCCCATCGTCACCAAACTGGATTTGGCGAAATCGCCCATCCTGGCCTTCACCGTGACGTCCGCCCGGCGCGACGATGAAGCGTTGTCCTGGTTCGTGGATGACGCCGTGACCAAGCGCCTCCTGGCGGTGCCGGGGGTCGGCGCGGTCACTCGGGTGGGCGGGGTCAGCCGGGAGATTGCCATGGCCCTCGATCCGGTCAAGCTGCAATCCATGGGGGCCACCGCCACCGATATTTCCCGCCAGTTGCGCGAGGTGCAGCGGGAGAGCGCGGGCGGACGCACCGACCTGGGCGGCGGCGAGCAGCCTGTTCGCACCCTGGGCAACGTGGTGTCGGCGGATGAATTGCGCTCCATGGAATTGTCCCTGTCCGATGGGCACCGCATCCGGCTGGACCGGCTCGCCACTGTCAGCGACACCGTGGCCGAACCCCGCGCCTTGGCCCTGCTCAACGGTCAGCCGGTGGTGGGCTTCGAGGTCACCCGCAGCCGGGGGGCCAGCGAGGTGGAAGTGGGCGCGGGCGTCCACCAAGTCCTGGACGATCTCCGCGCCGCCAATCCCGACCTCACCTTCACGCTAGCTTTCGATTTCGTGGCCCCGGTGGAGGAGGAATTCCACGGCTCCATGGCCCTGCTGTACGAGGGCGCTTTGCTGGCGGTGCTGGTGGTGTGGCTGTTCCTGCGGGACTGGCGGGCGACTTTCGTATCCGCCGTGGCCTTGCCGCTGTCGGCCATTCCCACGTTCATCGGGATGCACCAGTTCGGGTTCAGCCTCAACGTGGTGTCGTTGCTGTCCCTGTCCCTGGTGGTGGGCATCCTGGTGGATGACGCCATCGTCGAGGTGGAAAACATCGTCCGCCACCTGCGCATGGGCAAGACGCCCTATCAAGCGGCCATGGAGGCGGCGGACGAAATCGGCCTGGCGGTCATCGCCACCACCTTCGCGCTCATCGCGGTGTTCCTGCCCACGGCCTTCATGAGCGGCGTGGTGGGGCGGTTCTTCAAGCAATTCGGCTGGACCGCCGCCCTGGCGGTGTTCGCCTCGCTGGTGGTGGCGCGGATGCTCACGCCGATGATGGCGGCGTATTTGCTGAAAAGCCCGCTGCTCGTAGTCCCGCCCCCCCGACTCCGCTCAGGGCAGGCTTCAGGCGGTTCTTCCCTACCGAAGGACCGCCTGAAGGCGGGACTACAAACGGGGGACGGCTGGGTGATGAACACCTACATGAAGCTCGCCGCGTGGTGTCTGCGCCATCGCTTGATGACGATCATCGGCGCGGCGGCGTTCTTCGTCGGCTCCTTGATGTTGATTCCGCTGTTGCCCACCGGCTTCATCCCGCCCGACGACAATCCCCAGACCCAGGTGTTTGTTGAACTACCGCCGGGCGCGACCCTGGCCCAAACCCGCGCCTCGGCGGAACAAGCCCGTCAACTAATTGCCGCCGTGCCTTACGTGAACAGCGTCTACACCACCATCGGCGCTGGTTCCGCTGGCAACGATCCGATGGCACCGCAATCCGGCGGCGAGGTGCGCAAGGCCACCTTGACCATCACGCTGGCGCAGCGCCAAGACCGGCCCGTGCGTAAGCAGGTGATCGAGAACGACATCCGGCTAGCGCTGCAAGCCTTGCCGGGCGTGCGAACTAAAGTTGGTTTAGGCGGATCGGGAGAGAAATACATTCTGGTGCTGAGCGGCGATGACCCAGACGCCCTAGGTCGCGCCGCCCGCGAGGTGGAGCGCGACCTGCGGACCATTCCCGGCCTGGGCAGCATCGCCTCCAGCGCGGCCTTGGTCCGCCCGGAAATCGCCGTGCGGCCCGACTTCGCCAAGGCCGCTGATTTAGGCGTCACCTCCGCCGCCATCGCCGAAACCTTGCGTATCGCCACCGTGGGCGATTACGACTGGTCGCTGCCCAAGCTGAATCTCGCCTCCCGCCAAGTGCCGGTGGTGGTCAAGCTGGCCGCCGATGGCCGTAAGGATTTGGCGCTGCTGGAACGGCTGACCGTGCCCTCGGTGAAGCCCGGCGTGGGTCCGGTCATGCTGGGACAGGTGGCTCGGCTGGAACTGTCCAGCGGACCCGCCGTCATCAACCGCTATGAGCGCTCCCGCAACATTAACTTCGAAATCGAGTTGTCCGGGATGCCCTTGGGCGATGTGGCCCAGGCGGTGGCGAACCTGCCCAGCCTCAAGGCGCTGCCCCCCGGCGTGAAGCAAGTCAATGTCGGCGATGCGGAGATGATGGCGGAACTGTTCGGCAGCTTCGGCCTCGCCATGTTGACCGGGGCGCTGTGCATCCTCATCGTGCTGGTGCTGTTGTTCAAAGACTTTTTGCAACCCGTGACCATTCTCGCCGCCCTGCCCTTGTCCTTCGGCGGCGGCTTCGTGGCGCTGCTGGTGGCGGGCAAGGCGTTTTCCATGCCTTCGCTGATTGGGCTGGTGATGCTGATGGGCATCGCGGTCAAGAATTCCATCCTGCTGGTGGAATACGCAATCGTGGCCCGCCGCGAACACGGGATGAGCCGCTTCGACGCGCTACTGGACGCCTGCCACAAACGCGCCCGCCCGGTGGTGATGACCACCATCGCCATGGGGGCCGGGATGCTGCCGATTGCTCTGGGCATGGGTGAGGCGGATTCGTCGTTCCGCAGCCCGATGGCGATTGCGGTCATCGGTGGCTTGGTCACGTCCACCGTGCTGAGTTTGTTGGTGATACCGGCGGCGTTCACCTATTTGGATGATCTCAAGAACGGGCTGATGCGGCTCTGGCGGCGGGAGGGGGCGACGCAGGTGAAAAATGTGGGCGGGGTGGCGACTGAGCTGGAGGGGTGAGTTCAACCGTGGGAGCGGGCTTCAGCCCGCGACATCTTGATCGACTCGTGGGCTGAGGCCCACTCCCACCTCGCCTGTCGATGCGGCCAAACTTTCCAACGCCGCCAACTCCTCCGGCGTGTTCACGTTGGCAAACAACTCGGGCCGGTCGCTAAAGTCGGCCAGGGCCAGCGAATGACGCCGCAACCACGTTTCCACCTTCCGCCCGCCCTCGGCGAGATAAGCCGCCAGATCATCGGCCAACCGCCGCTCCGCCAGCAGAAACACCGGGTGCAGCCGTTGCCCATCGTGCGCCGCGCAAAGCTCGGCCTGCGTCGCCGCCATCGTTTCGACTAGCCGCGCCAGCCAGCGCCCCGTGACCAAAGGTGAATCACACGGCGCGGTCAGCACGTAAGGCGTTTCCGCCGCCCGCATCGCCGACAGTAGCCCGGCCAGCGGGCCATCAAAGCTATCCGTCTGGTCGGCCACCACGGGATAACCGAATGATTCGTACGTCTCGCGATGACGGTTGGCATTGATGAGAATCCGCCCCGCCACCGCCTCCAAAGCTTCCAGCGCGTGAGCCACTAAGGGCCGCCCCCGGAACAAAATTAGCCCCTTGTTGCCGCCACCCATGCGCCGCGCCCGCCCCCCTGCCAGCACCACGCCAGTTATGTTTGCCCGATCCAAAATCATGGTGATATAAGCTAAAAATCAATGACCCATCTCTAATTGGAATTTTCCCTGCGACTTCCCATGCGCCGGTACTTCGCCCCGATTCTCGCACTCCTCGCTTTGTGCCTGCCAGCCTGCGCCACACAACATCCGCTGCGGGAACCCCCGTATTACCAGGCCGAAACCGCCACCAAACCCTATCAAGACGTGCTGGCCGAACTGGAACTCGCCATCACCGAGCGCAATTTCCGCATCACCGGCCACAACAAAATCGGCAGCGTCATCCGCGAGCGGGAAAAGATCGACTTCCCCGACTACGACACGATCCAGTTCTGCAATCTCACCCTGGCCCGGCAAATGCTGGAAATCTCGCCGGAGTCCGTGGCCTACATGCCTTGCAATATGACCACACGCTTTCAGGGCGGCAAGGTGATCGTCACCACGCACTTGCTGCCGACCGATTCGCCCGACGCCCGTTTCAACGAGTTTGCCCAGGGCATGAACCAGCAGCTTAAAGAGATTGTGGATTTCGCTGTCGAAGACTGAATTGCCCTGCTTTCATCCGCTGCACTATCATGCGCGGCTTCGTTTGACTATCCGCTGAACCACCATGAACCGAAACAGCCCCCCGCCCTCCCTCCGTTGGTCTGCCGCCATCGTTGCGGTATTCGTGGCTTTTTCCAGCCCCGCCGCGACCCGCCATGCAACGCCGAAAAATGCCCCGCCCGCCAAGGAAGCCACCGCGCCCAAAGAACCCGTCAATGATTTTCCCACCCAGGCGCGGGTCGAATATGTCATGCAGTGCATGGCGGAAAAAGGCGGACAGAATCTCGACAATATGTACCACTGTGTTTGCGCGATAGACAAAATCGCCGCTCATATGGGGTATCAGGAATACTCCGAAGCGCTGACCTTTACCTATATGTTCGACACTCCCGGCGAAAAGGGCGGCGAATTCCGCGACCCGCCGCAATCGAAGGCATTGCGGGACAAGTTGAAGGCGGCGAGAAAGGACGCGGAGGGATGTTTTCCGGTGATTCCGGGGAAGGCTGAGGGGGAGAAGAAATAGCTGTCGGGCTAATCAACCATTTCAAATATACGTCTGGAGTGGAGCCTCCGGTTCTCTATTCATCTGGCAAAACTACGCGCCCTGGCAGCACCGCCATGAGTTCACAATGCACCATCCAGGGCGACGCTCCAAAATTCAATTAGCCATAAGCCCCTAATCACGTTATCCTGTCCTTAGTTTGTCGCGGCGCATCCCTGTATGAGCCTCGAGGATCCGCCCGGTCTCTCCCGCCCTTTTGAACGTCCCCAGCGTCGTTCAGACCCTCGCTTCCTCCCACAAACCTCCCGCGTCGCAACGTGATCCACCTTGGATTCGTCGGTTCCGCGCATTCATTCACTTCATAGCGGTATCGCCCCGCCCGGTTCAATCGGGTCGCCTACCCAGGAAAAACATTACATGGCATTTTCTTCCCTTGGCCTCGACCAAGCCCTCTTGCGGGCTATTGATGAGTCGGGCTACACGGTTCCCACGCCGATCCAGTCGCAATCCATCCCGGCCATCCTCGCCGGTCGCGATCTGCTGGCCGCCGCCCAAACCGGCACCGGCAAAACCGCCGCCTTCACGCTGCCCTTGCTGCAACGCCTGAGCGATGACGCCCGCGTCTCCAGCCGCCCCATGTCGGGCCGGGCACCGCGTGCGTTGGTCCTGGTGCCCACCCGCGAATTGGCCGCGCAGGTCAGCGACAGCATTAAAAAATACGGCAAACACACCTCGATCCGCAGCGCCGTGATTTTCGGCGGCGTCGGCATGAACCCGCAAATTGATACCTTGCGCCGGGGCGTCGATATTCTCATCGCCACGCCGGGCCGCTTGCTCGACCTGGTCGGACAAGGCGTCGCCAAATTGGGCGCGGTCGAATTCCTGGTGCTGGACGAAGCCGACCGAATGCTCGACATGGGCTTCATCCCCGACATCAAGCGCATCCTGGCCCTGCTGCCCAAGGTCCGTCAGAACCTGCTGTTCTCGGCCACCTTCGCGCCGGAGATTCGGACCCTTGCCGCTGGAATGCTGCGCAATCCGTTGAGCGTCGAAGTGGCCCCGCGCAACGCCCCGGCGGAAAGCGTCGAGCAGCGCGTCTACCATGTCCGCCGCGAAGCCAAGCAAACCGTGCTGGCCCAACTCATCCGCGATGGCAACTGGGGCCAGACATTGGTGTTCACCCGCACCAAGCACGGTGCCAACCGACTGGCCCAACAAATGGAGCGGGATGGGTTCCAGGTCGCCGTGATCCACGGCAACAAAAGCCAGAACGCCCGGACGCGGGCGCTGTCCGACTTTAAGGAGGATCGCGTACAGGTCTTGGTGGCGACCGATATTGCCGCCCGTGGCTTGGATATTCGTGAGCTTCCCCATGTGGTGAATTACGAGTTGCCCGATGTGCCGGCGGATTACGTGCATCGCATCGGCCGCACGGGCCGGGCCGGGGCCGTGGGCGAAGCGGTCTCGCTGGTGTCGTCCGAGGAGTCCATACAACTGCGGGACATCGAGCGCTTGCTGGGCAGGAAGCTGCCAGCGCAGAAAGCGGAAGGTGATTTGGGTCCGCTCCCGAAGCAGGAACCCGCCGCGCCGTCACGCAGCCATCCCAGCCGTGCGGCCCCCTCTCGCCCTGAGCTACGTCGCGGCTCACGCCAAAGCCACACCGGTGCCCGCCGCCGCGCTTTTTAAATCACCACGCGAACCCAACGGTTCACGCTTACAGGAGAGTCACCATGCTTAGAATCTACGCCGGTAATTTACCGGCTGATTGCACCGAAAAAGAATTCAACGATTTGTTCGCGGAATTCGGTCGGGTCCGCTCCATTGAACTGGCGCGGGATATTTTCACGGGCCGTTGCCGTGGTTTCGGTTTTGTGGAAATGGAAGGTCACGAGGCCCGGGCCGCGATTGGCGGCTTGAATGGCCGCAATCTGCGCGGCAACAGCCTGCGCGTCAACGAGGAACGGCCGCGCGGGAAGCGCGGTGGTCGGCGGCATTGAGCTTGCCGGAAAGCACCGTGGTCGATGCCGGGGATTCCGGGTGCGCATTAAGCATAAGTACCTACAGAATCCCTTGTAAAAACGGTGTTTACTTTGTAGGTCGGCGAGCTTAGCTACGGTTGCTCGACGGTTGTTGGTTGGTTTGATTGGTTTGTCTTTTGTCCCTGTTAGGAGTTTTTTGTGAGTAAGAAATTGTACGTCGGCAACTTGAGCTACAGCGTCAGCAACAGCGAACTGGAACAGATGTTCGCGCCGCACGGCACGGTGGAATCCGCCCATGTCATCATGGACCGCGACACCGGACGCTCGAAGGGCTTCGGCTTCGTGGAAATGGGTTCCGACCAGCAGGCCCAGGCCGCTATTTCCGCGTTGCATGGCAAGGAAATCGGTGGTCGCAGCCTGACGGTCAACGAGGCCCGTCCTCGTGAAGATCGCGGTGACGGCGGCGGCTTCGGCGGTGGTGGCGGCGGCGGTCGCCGGACCGGCGGTGGTTTCGGCGGCGGTCGCCGTTTCTAAGCCCGTCGGCGCGATTGGGGACGCCGACTTCGGTATTCGCCTCGCCGTGATTCCGGGTCGGCGTTCCGTCGCTGTCCACTCCCCCGGGGGATAGGGTAAGCCCTGCTCTCTAATGGCGGCTAAGGGATGACATCGCTTCAAACGGTGTTATCCCTGACGGGCCATTCCCCCAACCTCCCCGCAACGGGCGAGGTCTTCTGTCCTGATCCCCCTTTCGCAGCCCAAGGAGCCATTATGGATGACGGCTTAACCCACGAGCAGATTGAGCGATTCCGGTCCCGCCTACGCGACCGCTTTGAGGCCTTACGGCGCGGGGTGCGGGAGGAGGTGCGTCGCTCGGACAACGAGCATTTCACCGACGTGGCGGGCGAGGTCCATGACCCCGAAGAAGCCTCCGTGGCTCATTTGGTGATCGACGTCGATCTGGCGAATATCGACCGCCACATCAACGAGATTCGGGATGTGGAAGCGGCCCTGCTGCGCATTGCGCGGGGCGAGTACGGTATTTGTCGGGACTGCGAGCAACCCATTCCCCTCGCCCGGCTGGAGGCCAATCCCGCCGCCGAGCGCTGCATCGCCTGCCAGACCGATTTGGAGCGGGCCGAGGCACAAATCCAAACGCCGCAGGTCAGCCTGAGATCATTGTGAACGCACCGTCAGACATAAAAAAAGCCGCGAATGCGGCTTTTTTTATGTGAGCGGAAAAACGTCACGGCCTGTCGTCGGCGGAGCCTTCCTTGTCCGGCAGAAGCAGGTCAGCCCGGCTGACGCCCAGCCTGTAGGCCAGCGCGCTGGCGACATAGATGGACGAATAGGTGCCCACCACGATGCCCACCACCAGCGCCAACCCGAAATTGCGCAGCACTTCCCCACCCCAGATGGCCATCGCCATGGCGGTCAGGAAGGTCAGGAACGAAGTCATCAGGGTCCGGCTCAGGGTCTCGTTGATCGACAGGTTGATGACATCCAGCACGTCGGCCCGGCGAACCTTGCGGAAGTTCTCGCGAATCCGGTCGAACACCACGATGGTGTCGTTGAGCGAGTAACCCATGATGGTCAGCACGGCGGCGAGAACGGTGAGGTCGAAGTCCAGTTGCAGGATCGAGAAGAAGCCCAAGATCATGGTGATGTCGTGCAGGGTCGCCAGGATCGCGCCCAGCGAGAACCGATATTCGAACCGCCAGCCGACATAAATCAGGATGCACACTGTCGCCAACATGAGCGCGAGGACGCTGCCTTCCACCAAATCTTCGCCCACCTGGGGTCCGACGAATTCAATGCGACGCACTTCCGGCTGGTCCGCCGGGTTCTTCTTGAGCGCCGCCAAGACTTCGCTGCGTAAATCCGTCGCGCTGGTGCCTTCGTGGGGGGCCAGCCGGATCAATACATCCCGGGACGTGCCGAAATTCTGCACCGTGGGATTGCTGAACCCCTTCTCTTCCAGGGCCGCCCGGATGCCGGGGAGGTCCGCTGGGTTCTGATAGCCCACCTCAATGACGGTGCCGCCTGTGAAGTCGATGGCGAAATTTAATCCGTTCCATGCCAGGGACACGATGGACCCGATGCTCAACAAGAGGGACGCGATCACCGCGATGCCCCGCTTGCTCATAAAGTCGATCCGGTAAAGCCGGGGAGGGGTTGCTGCTGCCAAGGCTTGATTCTCCATCATTCTGAAATCCCGTTTAAATCCACAGCTTCGCGGCGCGTTTCTGCCCGTAGATGAAGTTGACCATCATGCGGGTGCAGCTTACGGCGGTGAAGAGCGAAGTGATGATGCCGATGGTCAGGGTCACGGCGAAGCCCTTCACCGGCCCGGACCCAATGCCGAACAGCATGATGGCCGCCAGCAGGTTGGTGACATGGGAGTCCCAGATGGTGGCGAAGGCCCGGTCAAAGCCCGCATAAATCGCCGCCTGCGGCGAGGCACTGTTGCGCAGCTCCTCCTTGATGCGCTCGTAGATCAGCACGTTGGCGTCCACCGCCATGCCCACGGTCAGGGTGATACCGGCGATGCCGGGCAAGGTCAGGGTGGCCTGCATCGCGGACAGAATCGACAAAATCAGCGCGACGTTGAAGATGAGGGTGAGGTTGGCGACGATGCCGAAGACCTTGTAGTAGCCCAGCACCACCAGGGCCACCAGGGCGAAACCGATGATGAAGGACCGCACGCCCTGGGCGATGTTCTCTTTGCCGAGGCTTGGACCCACGGTGCGTTCTTCGACGATGTCAACTGGCGCGGCCAGGGCACCCGCCCGCAGCAGCAGGGCCAGATTGCGGGCCTCTTCGGTGCTGTCGAGTCCGGTAATTTGGAAGCGCTTGCTGAACTTGTCGCGGATCGTGGCGACGTTGATGACCTCCTCCACCTTCTTCTTGGAAACCACCTTTTGGCCGTCGACCTCCTTGGTCTCGGTCTTGTTCTCGATGTAGACCACGGCCATGGGCTTGCCGATGCTTTCCTTGGTCGTGTCGCCCATCTTGCGGGCGCCGGGACCGTTCAGGGTCACGAATACGGCGGCGGAACCGGATTCCTGCGCCAGACCGGAAGAGGCATCGACGATCTGATCGCCGGTCACGATGATCTTGCGTTGCAGCAGGATCGGCTTGCCGTTGCGCTCCTTGAAAAGCCGGGAGCCGATGGGCGTCTTGGTTTCGTCGGTTGGGGTCGGATGCTCGGTGTCTACCAAGCGGAATTCCAGGGTGGCGGTGGCACCCAAAATTTCCTTGGCGCGGGCGGTGTCCTGCACTCCGGGCAATTGGACGACGATGCGGTCGTCGCCCTGCTGCTGGATCACCGGCTCGGCCACGCCCAGCTCGTTGACGCGGTTGCGCAGGGTGGTGATGTTCTGGGCCACGGCCAGACGGCGGATTTCGCGGCTTTCCGGCTCGGACAGCTTGCCGATCAAGACATTGTCCCCTTCGGTCAGGACCAGTCCTCGGACTTCGCGCTTGATGATGTTCTCGGCTTGACCCAGGGTCTCGCCATCCTGGAACTTGACCTGGATGGTCTGGTTGTCCCGCTCCACCGAGAGGTAGCGAACCTTCTGTTCGCGCAGCAGCGAGCGGATGTCTTCCGCGTAGCGTTCCTCGGCCTGCTTGACGGCGGCATCCATGTCAACCTGCATCATGAAATGCACGCCACCCCTGAGGTCCAACCCCAAATACATGGGCTGGGCACCAATGGAGCGCAGCCAGTCCGGCGTGGCGGGCGCCAAGTTGAGCGCCACCGTGTATTTCGAACCCAGGCTACCTTCCAGAAGGTCGGCGGCTTTAAGCTGGGCTTCTGTGTCGGAGAAGCGGATCAGCAGGCGCTTTTCCGTCAGTTCCACCGACTTGGGCTTCAGTCCCCCGTCGGCGAGCGCCTTCTCGGATTGGACGACGGTGCTTTGATCCAGCTTCGTACCGCGTGTGGGGGAAAGCTGTACCGAGGGGTCTTCGCCGAAGAAGTTGGGCAAGGAATAAATCACCGCCAATGTCAGGATGACGATAATCAGCAGGTTTTTCCAAAGAGGAAAATGGTTACGCATGGTTGCTGCCTTTGAACGCGGTGCCGGGTCGGGGCACCGTCAGCCGTTGATGTGCCTTGGGATCAAGATTTGTCGGCCTTTTTCTTGGCCTTGTAGGTTCCTTTCGGCACCAGCGACGCCACGGCATGTCGCTGGACATGCACGATGACGCTGTCCGACAGTTCGAGTTGCACGAAATTGTCGTCGAGGTCCACGACCCGGCCCAGAAGGCCACCCGTGGTGACGACTTCGCTGCCTTTGGTGAGCGCCTGCACCATGTTTTTATGCTCTTTGGTGCGGCGTTGCTGGGGAAGCATGAACAGGAAGAAGAAGACGAGCAAGATGCCCAAGGGCAAGATCAAGCCCGCGAAACCGGGTTCTTGTGCCGCTACCGGGGCACCTTCCGCCAGTGCGCTAGAAATGAAGAAATCCATGATTGATCCTTAACTTATCGTTTTTTAAAGCCCGGCATTATTACACAAAATCCTTGCCATTTTCCTGCCGCGCATAAAAGGCCGCGACGAAGCTAGCCAGTTGCCCCGCTTCTATGGCTTCCCGCAGCCCAGCCATAAGCTCTTGATAGAAATAAAGATTATGGATGGTGTTGAGGCGGGCACCGAGGATTTCGCCGCACTTGTCCAAATGCCGGAGATAAGCCCGGCTGTAGTGTCGGCAGGTATAGCAGCGGCAGTTTTCGTCGAGCGGGCGGGTGTCGTTCCGATAGGTCGCGTTGCGGAGCCGGATGGCACCTTGATGGGTAAACAAGTGGCCGTTGCGGGCGTTGCGGGTCGGCATGACGCAATCGAACATGTCGATCCCTAAGGCCACCGCCTGAACGATGTCCTCCGGGGTGCCGACGCCCATCAAATAGCGCGGTTTATCCGCTGGCATATGCGGCAGCAGCGCCTCCAGCACCCGCGCCCGGTCCTCCTTCGGCTCGCCCACCGACAAGCCGCCAATGGCATAGCCGTCGAAGCCAATGGCCTTGAGTCCGGTGACGGATTCCAGCCTTAATGCCTCGTACATCCCGCCCTGCACGATCCCGAACAGCGCCGCCGGATTATCGCCATGGGCTAGGCGGCTGCGCTCCGCCCAGCGCAGCGACAGGCGCATGGAGTCAGCCGCTTGTTCGTGCGTGGCGGGATACGGCGTGCATTCATCGAAAATCATCACGATGTCCGAGCCTAAAGCCCGCTGCACGGCCATGGACTCTTCGGGTCCAAGGAACACCGTGTCGCCGTCGATGGGCGATTGAAAGCGCACGCCGGCTTCGCTGATTTTGCGCATGGCGCCCAGGCTGAATACCTGAAAGCCGCCGGAATCGGTCAGGATCGGCCCGTCCCAGTGCATGAAATCGTGCAAGTCCCCATGCAGGCGGATGATGTCGGTGCCGGGCCGGAGCATCAGGTGGAAGGTATTGCCAAGGATGATGTCCGCGCCGATGTCGCGGAGTTCCTCCGGCGTCATGGCCTTCACCGTCCCATAAGTGCCAACCGGCATGAAGGCCGGGGTCCGCACCCGGCCACGCGGAAAGACGAGTTCGCCGCGCCGGGCGGGGCCATCGGTGTTGGTTACTGTGAACTGCATGGGATTTGAGCTTTTCGGCGTCCAGAAACGCAATCGGCCCACCGAGTGGGTGGGCCGATTGGCGAATCAATCATTACTGTGATTGGTGCCGATGGTCGGATTTGAACCGACACGACTTTCGTCACCACCCCCTCAAGATGGCGTGTCTACCAATTTCACCACATCGGCTTACTGACTAGATGCGAAATCATGGAAGGCTTATTTGGCCGGTTGCGCCGGTTTGGGAGTCTCGGTCGGCGCGGGCAAATCGGGCTTCTTTGCGGCGGGCGCTTCGTCCACTACGGGAGGAAGGTCACGCTTCGATGGCTCCATTTGCTGCGTGGCATCCATGATGTCATCCGATTTATTATCCGTGTTTCCGGCCAAGTAGGCAAGCGTTAGGCTGGTCACAAAGAACAGCGTCGCCATGATGGCCGTGGTGCGAGAAAGGAACGAAGCCGCGCCGCGTGCGCCGAACAAGGTATTCGACGTGCCGCCAAAACCCGCGCCCGCATCCGCGCCGCGTCCCTGTTGGAGTAATACCAGTCCCACAATCGACAACGCGACCAGGACATGAACAACCATCAACGCTTGATACATAGCTAATCCACTTAAGCCGCGAGGCAAATCGCCAGGAAAGACTTGGCATCCAACGAGGCGCCACCGATCAACCCACCATCCACGTCCGGCTGGCCGAACAGCGCCACCGCGTTATCAGCCTTGACACTGCCGCCGTACAGGATGCGTAGCCCAGCGGCCACGTCCGGCGCAAGCGCGGCGATCTGACCACGAATATAGGCGTGGACTTCCTGCGCCTGCTCGGTGGTGGCCGTGCGTCCGGTGCCGATGGCCCAAACCGGCTCGTAAGCGATGACGGCCTTCGCCAAGGACTCAACGCCGCACAGATCAATGACGGCCTTGAGTTGCTCGTCGATGACCGCGAAGGTGTTGCCCTGCTCGCGTTCTTCCAAGGTTTCGCCCACGCACAGGAGCGGCAGAATGCCGTGTTCAATCGCCTTGGCGTAGCGGGCGGCGACCAGCTCGTTCGTCTCTTTGTAGAGGGCGCGTCTTTCGGAGTGTCCGACGATGGCGAGCGTCACGCCAAACTCGCGCAGCATCGGCGCGGAAATTTCGCCGGTATAAGCGCCTTCATCTTTATCGGCCACGTTCTGAGCGCCCACCTGAACGGATTTGCCAGCGAGCGCCTCGGCGATTTCGGGAATGAAAACCGTCGACGGGCATACGCCCACTTCGGCCTTGGCGTCGGCGGGCAACCCAGCCAGGATGTCCTCCGCCAATTTGCGCGCACTGGCGCGGGTGCCATTCATCTTCCAATTGCCGACTACGAGGGGACGACGAGCCATGTTTTGAAACTCCGGGTGCAGGGAAATCGCGGAAGCTTACTGAGTTAAGACGCGCATTTCAAGACAGGCGAATCTTTTGCGGCATCCCGGTCCCCGCCGCACTGGGCGTCAAATTGAGGGCCGTCACAAAAAGCCCGTCACGCCCGCCGCCCTTTTTGTATCCATTTATATCCACAGGCATCACAGTAGCACTTAACCCAAAAATTCGAGGGCGTTCGACAACTTTCCCCTATCCTCAAAGTTTTTTTACTAACGTTTTGGCATTTTGGGCACGGCGGGATTTTTATCCTAAAAATCAGCCACAGCACCACCCCGGCAGCGAGCAGCAACCCGCCTGTGCCGACAGCAAACCATAGCAATACCTTGTTTTTTGAATCAGGAACCGAAGCCTGCGGCTGGCTGGCTTTTTCCTTCTCTTTCAGTTTGGCATCGCGCAGATATTCCTCTAACCCAGGTGCCTGGGACGAGTTACCTACATATCGCGAAGAACGATTAACCGACCAGGAATTATTATTATCCGCGCAGAGCCTCCCAAAATATGCTCCGGGATTTGTCCTTCGAAGCTTAAGAAGGGACGGATTCCAGACCACTTGGCGCGATTTGGCTATTCCAACGGCTTCCGTAGTGCTTTTAATATTCTGCTTGTGTGATTTGGCCAACCCAAACAAACCACTCCCGAAAGCACTCGACCACTTAATTTGTTCGCCGCGCTCATAAACCCTTATTGTTTGGCCTGCCGCCCCATTAGAGGCATATAATAAAATTGCCAGGAATGGCCAGATTCTTTTCATAATAAACCGCACTCATAAAACCAAATCAAATACCAAATGCGGCCATTCCGTTTAGACCATCCCGTCAGTTATGGCAAAGAAAGAAATTTCAGAAATTTCATATACCCAATAACAACAGGAGCTTTACCACGTATTTCAATCCAACAACACCCCCTCGAACGAGTGGTTTTCCACCAAGCACATTTATTAGTTATCGCAATGATTGGGCAAGCGACTTTCGGTGTGACTCGATAGGCTGCCCCAACCCGCGCCGACAAGAGCCTACAGCATCGCCCGGCCCGGTTCAAATACACCTTCCTGTGTGGTTCGGCGCAACCCGCCGCGCCTTCGTCGGAGACTATCACGTCAGAGCGTAAGACATTTTAATCAATCACTTATAACTCAGTTTTTCGACTTGGCGCAAAAGTCGCTTCCGCTTGGTCACTCTTAAACAAGCGACCTTGATCGAGAACGACCACCCCATGAACGCGACCCCTACCCCCAACAACCGTCGTAATGCGCCGCCCCTAGTGAAAATTTCCAGCCTCGTAGCCTTAATGGCGCTGGCCGGACCCGGCACCGCCGATGATTTATTGCAGGACGCCGGTAGTTGGCTGCAAATCGTCGGCGAGGGCAGCCTGAAATCCATCGACCCAAGCCTGGAGAAAGGCCGAATCTGGGTAGAAGGCCAGTCCCGCTGGGATGGCGACTGGAACCACTGGTATCAGGGCATGGCGCGGGTGGCCTTGGGCTACTCGCTCAGCGACCGGGCCACGGTCTGGATGGGCTACACCTTCCTGCCCACCCAGAACATCGGCAAGCCCTATATCGCTCAGCAGGACGCCTGGCCCGCCTTCCGCTATGTGCTGCCCACCGACTTCGGCACGTTCACATTCAGGACGATATGGGAAACCAATTTCCTGCGCGGTCCCGATGTCCGGGAAAGGCCGCGCCAGATGATCCGCTTCACCCATCCCTTGGAATTCGAACCGCGCCTGACCCTGGTGGCCTGGGACGAAGTGTTCATGCGGGTCAACAGCACCCAATGGGGCGGCAAATCGGGCTTCGACCAGAATCGGGCCTTCGCCGGGCTGGGCTGGACTTTCAACCCCAACGCCCGCGTTGAACTCGGCTATTTAAACCAATACCTCGACAACGCCACCCACACCGCCGAAACCATGCATCATTTAATGATGGGTTCCCTGTTCGTCAACCTCTAACCGTCGGACCCTGTGCTACCCTGCCCCCTCGCCACCCTATCGAGACGACCATGCCAAACAGCCTATTAATCATTGAAGACGAAGCCCTGCTGGGCCAGGAATTGACCCGCCATTACCGCCGGGCTGGCTGGGAGGTGGAGTTGGCGCGGAGCCTCGGCGACGCCCGGCGGCTCATGGAAGAGCAACACCTGGAACCACTGATTATCCTGTCCGACATGAACCTGCCGGACGGCAACGCGCTGGACCTGATGGAGCAGATCAAGGGCCGCTTGGCCCATTGCGAATGGCTGTTCCTGACCGGCTATGGCAGCGTGCAGGAATCGGTGCGGGCCTTGCGCTTGGGTGCCTACGAGTTCTTGGAAAAGCCCTGCGAGATGGACCGGCTGGACCTCGTGCTGGCCAGCGCCTCCCGTAGCGCCCTGGCCCAGCGGCGACTGATCGAACAGGCCGAATTGGGCCATCGGCGCTATTCGCCCGAGGCGTATGTGGGCAAGAGCGCCGCCGCCCAGCACACGCGGGACATGCTGGCCCGGCTGAACCGCGTGCCGTTCAGCGCCATCGTCATCGGCGGGGAGACCGGCACCGGCAAGGGCTTGGTGGCGCGTATCCTCCATTACGGCGGCAAGCGGGCTACCAATCCGCTGGTGGAGTTGAACTGCGCGGCCCTGCCCCGCGAGTTGCTGGAATCGCAGTTGTTCGGCCACGAGGCGGGCGCTTTCACGGGCGCGACGGGGCGACATCGGGGGCTGATTGAACAGGCCGACGGCGGCACGCTGTTCTTGGATGAAATCGGCGAAATGTCCATGGATTTGCAGGCCAAATTGCTGAAGGCCATCGAGGACCGCAAGTTCCGGCGGCTGGGTTCGGAGCGGGAGATTTCGGTGGATGTGCAAGTGCTGGCCGCCAGCCACCGGGACTTGGAGGGCATGGTCCGTAGCGGCGAATTCCGCAGCGACCTGTACCATCGGCTGAGCGTCTTCAAGCTCACGCTCCCGCCGCTGCGCGATGTGAAGGAAGACCTGGAGGAGCTTGTCCCGCTGTTCATCGCCGAGCTTAACGTCAAGGCCGGCAAGCAGGTCAAGATTATTCCCAACGAGGTGTGGGCCGCGCTCCGCGCCCATGACTGGCCGGGCAATGTGCGGGAGTTGCGCAACGTGGTGGAGCGCTGCGTGCTGTTCGCGGATGGGCCGATTTTTCCTCTTCAATGGCTGCAATTGCCGGGGCGTCAGACCTTGGTGCCGGGACACGGCCAGGCGGTTCCGCCCGAGGCCGATGGGCTGTTCATTCCGCTGGATGGCAGCATGGACTTGGACGACATGGACCGCTATATCATTGAGACCACGCTGAACCGGCATTCCGGTAATGTCACGGCCACCGCCCGCGCTTTGGGGACGACCCGCGAGACCTTGCGGTATCGAATTCGGAAGTATGGGCTGAAGGAGCCGGTGTAAAGAGAATATCCGAGCCCTCTGCCAACCTGACTGGAATTCCGCAGGTCGGGCACGCGCTCATGCCCAACCTGCCCGGTTGCCGCTTCAAATCGGGGAAATTGTTTCCGGCCATATCCTTCTCAATTTTGTGAGGCGATAACTTTTGCTGTCCGGGACAGCAGGGGTTATCGCGTTACAACCGCCTGCTGCGCTATATTCCCCTCTCGATAAAAATGAATGGGCGGTGTCCATTACCGGGCCATCGCCTTCACTCGATTGGGGAATAGCGCTTCATGGCCGCACGAAATCTCACCAGCCACGCCTAGAAACCCATGGCCTCCCGGTGGACGCGGTCCATATCCAAGAAGCGCCTGTCGCGCACGCCACGATTTTGCCTTCCCTAATCCACCCATCACGGCCATCGCACGCCATGGATACCTGGACCTTCGACGACCAAAGCTGGCAGCGCACCCCCGATCAGCGGTTTAAGCTGGAGCATTTTCGCGGCTTGTCCGCGCCCGATAACCTTCTGGATACCCATGCCCTGGCCAAGGCGGTGGGTGCCCATGAATGTCCCGAGGAAGGGGACGGGGTGCTTTATCCGGGTCCATTCAAGCATTCCCCCGTGACCGGCAAGCCCTTGCCCGCCGCGCCCGCCGAGTTCAAACAGACCTGGCTGCCGCCCTTCGGCAACGGCCTGCCCTCAAGCTGCCTGGGCCTGCGCCAGACCGCGCTGAGCGTTGATCTTCCGAGCCGCCCGAAAGTCGTTGCTGACGCCGCCGCCCCGGACCCGGAAACGCGGCTGCCCCTGCCCCAGCCCGGCGAATACCACTTCCTGGTCGGCAATCTGAAAACCCGCGTGCCCTGGCTGTTGGCGATCAACTTCCGGCAGGGCCGAATCCACCTGCATTCGGGCCAAGCTTGGATTGAATTGAAGCATCAGGAAAAACTGCTGCCCGGATCGTCCCTGCCAGCGACGCAGTGGGGCGCATGGCTGGACGAGGCCGACGAGAAATGCCTTTACCTACCGACGGACGAAGGCTTGGCGATTCTCGATATTAACGTTCTGCGGGCGACCTACCACCTCACCCTAACGCCGGGCCATTGCCTCGGTGCGCCGACCCGCCTGGACGCCTGGATCATGGTGCCCGCGCTGACACCGGAGGGCCGGGGGAGAATTCTGCGGGTGGCCCGTCACGACGATAGCGTGGCGGATTGGCTGGATTACGCGGCGGCGGACACGGGCGAATCATTCAATATCCCGCTGGCGGACTCGCGCCAAATCCTCTGGCTGAACGCACGGACCCAGGCGCGGGTGAAGCTGAACGTGGACAACCAGCCAGTCGCCGACCGCCTGCCCTGGCCGGAGGGCATGATCCCGCGTTTTGAGTTCGGCGGCGCTTATCAAGCCCGCAATGGCGAGTTGTGGCAGATTTGCTATGACGAGGAAGCCGGGAATTACCATTACGTGCAGCTAGGCCGCCACAACCCCGACCAACGGCCCTGCCGCTCCCCCAGCCTGACCTCGGGAACGGCCTGTTTCGTCCAGGCCAGCCCGCTGCCCGGCCCCCCATGGAACGACACCGAACTGGTCAACGAGGCAGCGACCGGCACGGTGGTCATCCCGCTACTGGAAGCCCCCGGCCCGGCGGTTTTGTGCGCACGGGTCGAGTGGATCGGCGGACTGGAAGCGCTGTTCGAGAGCCTATCCCCCCTCCGCGTCCATTACGATTGGTTGGGCCATGACGGCGACCGGCGCTTATTCACCCACAAGTTGGCGCAACCCTGGCTGGCACGCCCCTTCGTTTATCGGGGATGGCTTTACCTATACCACCCCGACATGACGGATATTCCCGGTTGGCAATTGGCGTAAGCAACACACTAAAAACACCATGATTCATGTGATGGCGGGCCTCAATTTTTATGCAAATCATGGGGCAATTCAAAGCAGGGCATTGTTTTGCCTGATACTGTTATTTGGAGGCTTGCCAACAACGGCTTCCGCCAGTATTCAACAAGCCTTCCTAGTGCAGAATTCGGGCTGGATGGAACCGTTTTACACCGACCCGAACTCTCAACTAAAACCCCTGATTGCCGCCATCGTCGAAGCCACCACGCAACCCGACGAAACCTTCTACCTTTCCGCCTTCAACCAAGCCACGGCGGAGAATGAATCTCCCCGGCTGGTTTATCCGAATCCACAAAACACCTCGGCCCGGCAAGCCATCAATGGCATCGAATTGGCCCGTAAAAACAAGGCTGGCACCCTGGCCGATACTGATTTCACGGAAGCCGTCTCGAAGACCATCCTCAATCAGTTTCAAAGCCAGCCGGGCATCATTTGGATATTCACCAATAACCGCAACAGCCCGAACAACGATCAGGACACCGCCCGCCGTAACGGGGAGTTTTATCACTTGCTGCACAATCAGCGGCATATTAACCGAACCCTGGTTTATCCATTGGCTATGCCGGTGCGCGGCAAGGTCTACCCCGCCGCGCAAGGCTTGATGGTTTACGCGCTAGCCTATGGCGAAGCGGCAGAAGTCCGTCTGCTGGAATTGATCGCGGATTCCCGCCTAACCCAAGTCTTGACCGCCGCTCCGGCCCGCCTGAAACCCCTGGACCGGGAATCCATCCGCCTGACCCCCAAGCGGATACTCGATTCCCCCAAGGTCAATATCCGGCTGGCCGATGACCGAATAACCACCATCCTCGAAACCGCAGCGTCCGAGCAACAACCCGGCGTGACGATTCAGGCGGAGTTGGAGAATCTGTTTTATCCCTACCGCATCGAGTCCGCCAAAATCACCGCCCAATTCCTGGGCGATGGTTTCCAACACCCCTTGCAAGTCACGCCAGAAGCCCTGGACTTCCTGTCTCCAGGTGCCAAGCTGGAAGCCTCCGTGTACTTCCCCATACCCTTGGCGCAGATTCCCTCGGTCTGGTCTTGGACTCAACTCAAGCGCCTGGGCACTCAGTTGAATTTGCCGGGCGTTATTCGGATTGAATTGACCCAGCAGCGCTTGGCGCTTGACCCGGTTTTCATCCAGCGCTTGCGCAGCAATTTCCCCAACGACCCGATCTCCGAGATTTTCACGCCATCCGACGAAGTGCAGAATTCCAGCGTCGAGATACCCTTATCAATCCGCGTCAATTACCCGGTTTATCCCATGGTGGTGTATATCCTACTGGGATTATTGCTGTTGGCCGGACTGGGGTGGCTTCTGCAAAGATTCACCCGGCCCCGCCCGATGATATTCAGGGTGGATGGCGTGCCCCGGAAATTCAGCCTGAAACCTTGGGAAACCCTGCCGATCAAGTCCCAGACCGGAGAAACCATTGGCGAAATAAAAGGGGGGCCGCTTGGCCCCATTGTTGTCCGTGTCGCCCCTGGGCACACGATCAAACCAGACCCGTAACCCCCCATTCGTTCGTAGTCCCGCCTTCAGGC